>DPSW01000205.1:8117-8818 GCA_003527145.1 Clostridiaceae bacterium
TTCCCCATCGCATTTTAAAACTAATGCGCCGGATTACTCGAGGGGCTGTTGACTCTGCTGCTGATTCAGGCTGTTGCTGCTGTTCAGATAGTTCAGGCGGTTGTTCAGATACATCAGATGCTTATCCATATCTACCTTCATTTCCTCATATTTTTGTTTTGCGGTCTGATCTTCAGTAGACTCGGCCGCCATCGAATAAGTGCCTTTTGCAGCCTCTGCTGATGCTATGGCTTTCTTTAAATCGCTTTGCACTGTCATTTTCAATTCACCTCATTTTAAAATTGATTTCATTAGATATTCTGTTTATTTAGCGAATTAATATGTAGAACATTTTTTGATTTTTTATGAATAAAATGCATTTTATTAAAAAAAGACTTTACAGTCCTTTTAATGGGGATTTCCCATGCATAATAAAAAATATCGCAAAACTTGCGATATTTTTTATTGAATCTTCTATTTTACGAGAAATTCTAAAATTTCTGCCGCATTGGTATCAGGCTTTGCTTTCGGAAAAACCTTCATNNATCGATTATATAAGTTGAGCGCACTACGCCCATGCTTGTTTTGCCATAAATTTTTTTCTCCTGCCATACACCATATGCCTGAATTGCCTTGAGCTCCGGATCCGATAACAGGATAAAAGGCAGCTCATATTTGGTCACAAAGCTCTGGTGGGATTTTTCACTGTCCTTGCTGATGCC
>DPSW01000205.1:8879-9120 GCA_003527145.1 Clostridiaceae bacterium
ACCACCTTTTTGCCTCGAAAATCAGAAAGGCTTACGGCATTGCCATCCTTGTCATTCAATGTAAAATCAGGTGCTTTTTCTCCAATATGCAACATAGCTTTATCTCCCTTACTTCTTTATTAGCAATATTATGGCATTTTTTATACCATACTTCAAGATTATGGAGCAAAAGAAATCTATACTTCCCTATAAATTATAAAAAGCTTGCAAAGTTATTTGCTTTGCAAGCTTTGTTTCAAAT
>DPSW01000071.1 GCA_003527145.1 Clostridiaceae bacterium
GAATTTAGCCGGCTTTGACTTTTTAAATGAATGATTACATAATTGAAATCATTCCCTATTATAAGTTGTAATTCATTAGATAGAAGCAGGTGGTTTTATGCAAAACAATATGGAAGGAATACTAAAGGATTTGGTTTACATCGACAACATTGCGTCGGATGTGAATGAAAAGAGACATGCAGAGCTTGCGAGTATTGAAGAAAAGTATGCGGCTGAAATTGAAGCTTTGGACAGGCAGCTGGATGAAGAAAAAGCAGCAATGAAAAAACAATTGGAGCAAGCAGTATTGAAGGCTGAGGAAGAGGCAAAGGCCATAGAGAACAGATCCCATTATTCCATAGAAGCCCTGGAGAGAAAATATGTTCAAATCAAGGAAGAAATACTTAACCAGGCAGTTAATAAATTATTTGACATGGAGATGGGTTAAACATGGATCGCATAAGAAGGCATGCAGCGGTTACTGCAAAGATCAAGGCTTTGGAAGGCCGGTTCCTTACCAACGAGGATTATATAAGCTTGCTTAGGATGAAAACTGTAACCGAATGTGCCCGGTATCTGAAGGAAAATACAAGCTACAGCAAGGTTCTGGCAGAAGCAGAAGTCCATACTATCCATAGAGGGGCTTTGGAGGGTTTGATCAAGCAAAGGATAATTGAAAATATGGATAGAATAATGCATTATTACAGTGGCAGCTACAGGGATTTTATCAGAACCTTCTATGCCAAATATGAGATAGAAGATCTGAAGGACCTGGCCAGAGAAGTATATAATAAGAAGGAAATCAAAAATTATGAGGATAATGTTTTCATCGGTAAATTCAGCAAGGTAGAGCCCCGCAAAGTTTTTGAAGCAAAATCAGCCAGGGATATAATACAGGCTTTGAGCCATACTGCATTTTCTAAATATCTATGTCCCTTGCTGGACGAAAACAAGGGGGAAAATCTTTTCAGATTTGAGATGGCTTTGGATATGGCCTATTACAGCATACTGTGTCAGGAATGGGATAGGCTGGCTACTGCAGACCAGGAGACCATCAAGTATGCCTTTGGTATATTTGGAGATATACTCAATATACAGTGGATATACAGAGGNNGAAAAAGTTCTACGGCATCAAGCCGGAGATACTTTTGAACTATACCATCAAGCTTTATTACAGACTGAGCTTTAAGCAGATAAAAGAGCTATGCTATGAAGAACGGCTCTCAGATTTTTTGGATAAGGCCAGAGAGACCGATTATGGATTTTTGTTCAAAGAAGATGAAACTACAGATATATTTATGGACAGGAGAATGTATAGATACTTGTATTTCAAGCTTAAAAGCCTGGGCAAAAATATAAGCATGAATATAATCAATGCGGTAGCGTATATACTGCTTCTTGAATTTGAGGTCAGGGATATAATTTCCATCATAGAAATAATCAGATATCAGGTGCCTGAGGATCAAGGCAAAAAGTATCTGATAAAAAAATTGAGTAAGGGGGCGATATAGCGTGGCAGTAGAGAAGATGAAAACAGTGGGCATAGTGGGCAGGATTGCAGATATGGATAGAATATGCAGGTCCATCGTATTGAACGGCAGCATGCACATGCTCAATGCCCTTACGGAGATAAACTCCAACTATTTCAAGCTCAGCGCCTCTGAAGAAAATTTAGAAGCAATAGAAGAATCGGCTCAGCTTGTGCCTTACACTGCCGGCAGAGATTTTGCAAAGGATGAAGAGATGATAAAATCCCTGTATGGCATTTTTGATTTTAAGCCTGTTATAAATGCGAGTTCAATTGGGATAGATCACGATTACGGCAAGCTGCTGCAGGAAATAGAAAAAGAATATCATTTTATCAAAGAATTATGGGATGAAGTAGAGGCTAAAAGGAAGCTGGTAGAAGAAAAGAAAAGCTATATAAGAAACTTAAACTATATGAAAGATTTGAATATGGATATAGGCAAGCTGATAAACCTTAGTTATTTGAGGTTCCGCCTTCTTATAGTATCAAGAGAAAATTACGGCAGGCTCAAGGGGAACTATGAAAACATAGCCTCTTTAATATTGAGGCTGGTGACTGTAGACGACAATGTAATAGTGGCTTCAGCCGCACCAAAATCCTTTGATGAGGAAATAGAGAGACTTTTCATATCCCTTAACTATCAGGAATTGAAGCTGCCCTCCGGATATTCCGGTACAGCTCAGGAAATAATCGAAAAGATACAATCTGAGATCAAGGCGATCTTTGACGAAATAAAACAATTGAAGGCTTCGGTGCAAAAGCGCAAAGGGAATATAGGCACCGTCATAAAGAATGCCTACGGTGCCATGGAGTTGGAGAAGAAGGTAGAAAAGGTTAAGAGGGAAAGCGCTATAGGCAAAAAGCTTTTTTTCCTCTTCGGCTATGTGCCTAAGAGCAAGGTAAAAGGCCTTCAAAAGGAGCTGTGGGATAATTTCGGCAGCAATATAATACTGGTGGTAGATGATGCAGCATCCCACGAAACAGCTAAGGCGCCGCCGACCAAATTTAAAAACAACTGGCTCATCAGGCCCTTTGAAGCTCTTATAAGAATGTACGGGCTTCCTTCCTATGATGAGGTGGACCCTACCGCATTCTTTGGGCTGACCTATATGCTGCTCTTCGGCGCTATGTTCGGAGATATGGGACAGGGCCTGATAATTTTGCTGGCAGGATTATACCTGAGGTATAAAAAGCGCAGGGTCAATTTAGGAGGCGTGCTGTCCAGATTAGGCGTCAGCTCTATCATATTCGGCGCACTTTACGGCAGTGTATTCGGTAAGGAAGATCTGATACCTGCATTGCTCATAAGGCCTATGGCCAATATAAATATGATACTTATCTGGGCTGTTGCATTAGGTGTGGTGCTCATGACCGTAAGCTTCATATACAGCTTTATAAATAACTGGAAAAGGCATAATCTTGAAGAGGGTCTGCTGGGGCGCGAAGGACTGGTGGGATTCCTGTTTTTCTGGACACTGATCACTGCCGTGGCCAACAGCCAGCTTGGCTTTGTGGCTGTATCCCTTAAGATTTTCATCATTATTATGGCGGTGCTTTTGCTTCTGAATGTATTCAAGCAGCCTATCGCCAATATGCTCAAGGGTTCAAAGAAGCTTTATGATGAAAGCGTTGTTGATTACTATACGGAAGCAGGCTTCGGAGTAGTGGAGACCTTGCTCTCGTTTTTATCGAATACGATATCCTTCATAAGGGTTGGAGCCTTTGCCTTAAACCACGCAGGCTTATATTTGGCCTTTGAGACCATGGCTGAGATGGTCAATTCCGGCATTGGCGGCATCCTGATACTCATCCTGGGCAATGCAGTCATAATAGGCCTTGAAGGGCTAATAGTATTTATTCAGGGCTTAAGGCTTGAATATTACGAACTGTTTTCCAGATATTATTCGGGAGAAGGAGTAGAATATGCTCCTATAAAGTTAAGCTGATGAGTAGGGCGCTGGGGTAAGGATTACGGAAACCACGGATTTACACGGAGCCTTACACGGATTAACACTGAAGGGAACGGATTAGCAGTGAAAAAATGG
>DPSW01000103.1:0-4283 GCA_003527145.1 Clostridiaceae bacterium
AAATAATCCCCGAAGGCCCCATAGTCCACATAGATGCCAAGGGAGAAGACAACGATGCAACCTATAGCTCAACCCTCAAAAATCCTCCCTTTAAGCTTGCAGTACTGGTCAACGGAGGCTCTGCATCCGCATCGGAAATACTTACGGGAGCGGTGAAGGACTCCAAAGCAGGGATCATAGTAGGAACCAAAACCTATGGAAAGGGTACAGTCCAGGATATACTATACCTGACCAACGGCGGCGGTATGAAAATAACCGTGGCAGAATACATGACAAGAGACAAAATTCATATAAACGGCAAAGGCATTGAGCCGGACGTAAAGGTGGAACTGCCTGCGGAGGAAGCCCTATCACCGGTAAAGATGGACAGAGACATCACCATAGGCACTGTAGGACTTGACGTATACGGCATACAGCAGCGTCTCAGCAGCTTAGGCTACGCAATGAAAGCCGACGGCGTCATGGGTAAAACTACTCTGGATGCAGCAAATAAGCTTCTCACAGCCAACAAGCTGCCGGAAGTAAAAACCCTGACCAAAGCCGCTCAGCAAAAAATTCTTGAAATCCACACTCAAACCACCGGCAAAAACATCAAAGACACCCAGCTTGAAGCAGCCGTTGCCGAACTGCAAAAACTCCTAAAATAGCGGTTCTATAAGATCAATATGAAAAATGTCGTTTTTTCATATTGATTTTTCTATTTCATAAATGTAAAATATATAGGTTATTATAATGTGAAAAAAGTGAAAATGGGTGAATAATATGGGTAGTATGGATTTTACAAGCTTAAATATATGGCAAGAAGCTAAAACACTGGCAGTAATGATCTATAGAATAACCGACGCAGACCCAATATCACGAGACTTCAGTTTTCGAGATCAAATAAGAAGATCAGCAATAAGCATAGCTTCAAACATAGCCGAAGGCAATGATAGAGAAACTGATAAAGAATTTGTTAGATTTCTATATGTTGCGAAAGGTTCTTCGGCAGAATTATTAGCACAGATTGAAATCGGAAAAGAAATTGGATATTTTAAAGAAGATTACGAAGAACTAAAAAACTCTTGTAGAAAAATCAACAACATGATTGGGGCACTAATAAAGAAGATTAAAACTAGAATAGTCTAGTAAGACCCCAGCGGCATGCCCTAAACCACGTGCCACGAGCCACGTGCCAGGACTCAAAAAAATACCATATAGCACAATAGAAGGAGCGTGAATTAATATGTCCGAACCTAAATATATTTTCGTCACCGGAGGCGTCGTATCCTCCCTCGGCAAAGGAATAACCGCTGCTTCCTTGGGACGACTGCTAAAAAACCGCGGCCTCAAAGTGAGCATGCAAAAAATCGACCCATATCTGAACATAGACCCGGGCACCATGTCGCCATACCAGCATGGCGAAGTATTCGTCACCGATGACGGAGCAGAGACAGACCTGGACCTGGGCCACTATGAAAGATTTACAGACAATAACCTCTCCAAAAACAGCAGCGTAACGACGGGCAAGATATACTGGTCCGTTATTAATAAGGAAAGAAAAGGCGATTATCTCGGCGGCACCGTACAGGTAATCCCTCACATAACCAACGAAATCAAATCCAGGATATACAGGGTAGGCAAGGAAAGCAGCCCTGATGTAGTCATCACCGAAATCGGCGGCACCGTCGGCGACATAGAGAGCCTTCCCTTCTTAGAGGCCATAAGACAGATAAAATACGAAGTAGGCAGAGAAAACGTACTCTTCATTCACGTCACTTTGGTTCCATATCTCAGCAAAGCAGGAGAACTGAAGACCAAGCCAACCCAGCACAGCGTCAAGGAGCTCAGAAGCATTGGTATCCAGCCGGATATCATAGTCTGCAGGACGGAAAAACCAATATCCAGAGAGCTAAAAGACAAGATAGGACTTTTCTGCAATATAGACGGCGAATCTGTAGTGCAAAACACCGATGCAGATACGCTGTATGAAGTTCCCCTTCTATTATATAAGGAAGGTTTAGACTCACTGGTAGTAAAAAAGCTTGGCCTGCAATGCGGCGAGCCGGAATTGGAAGAATGGAAAGGCATGGTCAGCACCATACTCAATCCGAAGCACAAGGTGAAGATTGCTTTGGTAGGCAAGTACGTAGAACTTCATGACGCCTATCTGTCCATAGCGGAAGCCCTAAGCCATGGAGGCATAGCCAATAATACGGAAGTAGATATCAAATGGGTGAACTCTACCGATTTAAATACAGATAATTACGAAAAGGAATTGAAGGACGCGGATGCCATACTGGTGCCCGGCGGCTTCGGCATCCGGGGCACCGAGGGCAAGATCGCCGNNGGATATGCCAGAGAAAGCAAAAAGCCCTATTTCGGCATATGCCTGGGCATGCAGATAGCGGTAGTAGAATACGCAAGAAACGTTCTAGGGCTCGAAGGAGCTCACAGCACCGAGCTGGATCCGGATACTCCCTATGGAGTCATAAGCCTCATGCCTGAGCAGGCCGACATAGATGATCTGGGCGGCACCATGAGACTGGGCCTTTACCCCTGCAAGATCANNAGATGCATACAAGGATGAACTCATATTTGAAAGGCACAGGCACAGATACGAATTCAACAATGAATACAGGGAGCAGATAGTAGGAAGCGGTCTAATACTAAGCGGCTTATCACCCGATGAGAGACTGGTGGAGATAATAGAGCTCAAGGACCACCCATGGTTCCTAGGCTGCCAATTCCACCCGGAATTCAAATNNCAAAAATAGACTGGAACTGAATAAGAAAATCAATAAAAAACTTCCACGGAGATAAAACTCTGTGGAAGTTTTTTGTTTATTTGGCTATAATGATATTATAGAAGGCTTCTAAATGTAAGGGTGGTAATACATATGAAAAAGATAAATGATACAAAGGATACAGTACTGCAAAAAATTAAAGAGATTGCCATGAAGCATGAAATAAAGAGGGTCATTCTATTTGGTTCTCGTGCAAGAGGAGATAACTCTGATGTAAGTGACTATGATATAGCAATACATGCTTCTTCTTTAACAGAACTTGAAAAGACACTTTTTTACCATGATATAGATGAAATTGAAACCTTAAAAAAAATTGACATTGTATATATAGATGCGGAAACAGACAAAGAATTCTTATATAATATAAGCAAGGATGGTGTCATTATATATGAATAAACTAGAAGCAAAGCTGGNNAGTGAAAAAAGCATTAGAAAGATTAAAAGAAGCCTATGCTCAAAAGATTATTATAAACGAGCAAATATGGCTTTCCATGATCAAAGACAGAAATACGACCTCGCATATGTATCTGGAAAAGATGGCTATTGACATCGCAGAAAGAATTACTAATTGCTATATCAATGAATTTGACAAACTATTAGAAGCTCTGAGCACTGAGCTCTAAAGTGAGGAGTTGATATATATGGTTACAAAACTAGATAACTCTGGACGAAAATATACTTATCAAGACTATAAAACCTGGCCCGATGACGAGCGCTGGGAGATAATCGACGGCGAAGCATATAACATGACCCCGGCGCCAAGGACAGACCATCAGCTTGTTTCTGGCGAATTATTAAGGCAATTTGCAAATTATCTTATTGATAAACCCTGCCGAATATTTGCTGCCCCATATGACGTGATGCTTGACGAAGATAAAAACAATTCACAAAACATAGTTCAGCCCGATCTCTTAGTAGTCTGTGACAAAAAAAAGCTGGAGAACGGCAAATACTGCCTAGGAGCACCTGACCTTATAATAGAAATATTATCACCATCTACGGCAAAAAAGGACTTGCTCATAAAACGCCACCTTTATGAAAAATACGGAGTGAAAGAATACTGGATAGCTGACCCGGAGCACAAAGACATAACAGTATTATTGCTGCAAGAAGACGGCAAATACTCCGAACCCAAGACATATCCTACTGATGAAAAAGTAACCCCATCTCTCTTCCCCGATCTTTTGATTGACCAAGAGCTTGTATATAGGGATATATAAACTTTATGGAAGTTTATATGAGTATTGGGTNNGAAAAAGTTTACATTTACTGTTTTAATAGAAAAAGATGAAGATGGAGGCTATGTGGCATCTGTGCCGGAATTAAAAGGTTGTCACACTCAGGGAGATACTATGGCAGAGCTTATGGCAAACATAAAAGAAGCAATTGAACTGTGCTTGGAAGTACAAAATAAAGACGGAATTAATGTGTTCAATACCCAATTTATAGAAGCCAAGCAATTAGAGTGGGTAATCTAATGAACAATTGGAATTATAA
>DPSW01000103.1:4289-4462 GCA_003527145.1 Clostridiaceae bacterium
TATGCTAAATCTGCTATCAAAGCAATAAGCGCTCTTGAGAGAAGCATAAAGCAAAGGATAAAAGAAGGCATAGAGGGATTAACCAAAGTACCACCGATAGGGGATATTAAGCAATTGCAAGGATATGATTCAGTGACATATCGTTTACGAATCGGAAAATATCGTGTATTATA
>DPSW01000282.1:0-2667 GCA_003527145.1 Clostridiaceae bacterium
TATATGATATGCATCTGCTGTAGAGCCATAGCCTGCTACTTCCCCATATATTCTGGCGCCCCTTCTTAATGCATGCTCTAGATCCTCCAGGATGAGTATTCCCGCACCTTCCCCCATAACAAATCCGTCTCTGTCCTTATCAAAAGGCCTTGAAGCTCGTTTTGGCTCCTCATTTCTCTCGGACAAAGCTTTCATGGAACAAAAACCTGCAATGGCCATAGGGGTTATGGAGGCCTCGGTTCCCCCTGTAATCATGATATCGGCATCATCTCGCTGAATGATCTTGAAGGCTTCACCAATGGCATTGGTTGCCGATGCGCAAGCGGTAACAACAGTCATATTCGGACCCTTGGCGTTAAAGGTCATGGATATATATCCTGCGCCGATATTAGATATCATCATGGGAATAAAAAAGGGACTGACCCTGCCTGGTCCTTTCTCCATCATAACCTTATACTGGTTTTCCAGCGTTTCTAAACCGCCTATGCCCGAGCCTATGCATACTCCAAATCTATCCTCATCTATTGCATTTAAATCTAAGGAAGCATCATCAACAGCCATTTTCGAAGCAGCAACTGCAAATTGTGTGTATCGGTCCATTCTTTTAGCTTCCTTTTTATCAATAAACTCTACAGGATCAAAGGCTTTAACTTCTGCAGCAATTTTTGCCGATAATCCTTCGGTATCAAATTTGGTTATTATATCAACACCGGATTGTCCTTCTTTTAAGCTCGTAAAAAAATTATCTTTACCGATACCTATTGGAGAAATTACTCCTATACCTGTTATTACAACTCTTTTCTTATTCAATGCTTTCCTCTCCTTATCAAAAAAAAGAAGTCCCGAATTTCGGGACAAACTTTATTATTGGTTGTTCTTTATGTAGTCAACTACATCGCCTACTGTAACAAGCTTTTCTGCTTCCTCATCAGGTATCTCTATATCAAATTCTTCTTCAAGAGCCATAAGCAATTCAACTATATCAAGTGAATCAGCCCCTAAATCTTCAATGAAGGAAGACTCCATTGTTATATCCTCAGAATCTATGCTGAGCTGTTCAGCAATCTTTTCTTGTACTTTCTCAAAAATCATAAGTCTCACCTCCCTTCAGAGATTATATTATGATAATATTACATAACCATTCCACCGTCAATATTTATTACTTGGCCAGTGATATAATTCGAATATTCAGATGCCAGAAATACTGCCGCACTGGCAACATCTTCAGCTCTACCTGCCCTCTTCAATGGTATTGAAGCAAGAAATTGTTCTTTTATTTTATCTGAAAGCACTGCCGTNNCCGGAGCTATTGCATTTACAGTAATGCCTCTAGATCCAAGTTCTTTGGCAATAGATTTTGTAAAGCCTATCATACCTGCTTTTGCTGCAGCATAATTGGATTGTCCCGAATTACCTATTATACCTACAACCGAAGATATGTTGATGATCTTTCCATGCCTTTGCTTTACCATGACTTTGCTGACTTCTTTAGTGAAATTAAAAGCGCCTTNNTCCTCAGACATCCTGAGAAGCAGGCTGTCTTTGGTTATTCCGGCATTATTCACTAATATATCTATGCTGTCAAAATCATTTAATACTTTTTTCACTAAATTTTCTACTTCTTCAAGATTTGATACATCTGCTTTAATGGCTTCTGCTCTTACGCCAAAGCTCATAGCTTCATTTGCAGCTTCCCGGGCCGCCTTCTCATTGCCGGAATAGTTTATAACAACGTTGGCACCGGCTTTTGCAAAGGATAAGGCTATTGTTTTCCCAATGCCTCGAGAAGCTCCGGTAATAATAGCGTTCTTTCCTCTTAGACACATTCTAATCTCTCCCTGATACTTTCTATAGTCTTATCTAAAGACTCTAAATCTTCAACATTATATACGCAAACACTCTTGTCTATTTTTTTAACAAAAGCCGATAAGGATTTTCCGGGGCCTACCTCAATGAAAGCATCAACGCCTTTTCCTATCATATTCCTTATGCTATCCTCCCATAGGACTGAGGTGCTCACCTGCTCTATGAGAAGCTTCTTTATCTCATATTTATCCTTGATGACCTGCGCATTTACATTTGATACCACAGGTATATCCATTTCATTAAATACAACCTTGCTCAATTCTTCCGACAGCTTCTCTCCCGCTGCCTTTAACAGGCTTGAGTGAAATGGAGCGCTGACAGGCAGAATAGCAACCTTCCTTGCACCCCTTTCCTTCAGTATGCCGCAGGCCTTTTCTATAGCTTTAGTATGGCCGGCGATCACAACCTGACCGGGGCAGTTAAAATTTGCAGGCTCCACAACCCCATAACCGGATGCCATCTTCAGGCATTGAACCACTTCGCCTTTATCCATACCCATAATCGCCGCCATAGTTCCTTCTCCTGCCGGCACTGCTTCCTGCATGAATTGGCCGCGTTTTCTTACGACTGCAACCGCATCTTCGAAGGATATGGCGTTTGAAGCTACCAATGCGGAATACTCTCCCAGGCTAAGCCCGGCGGCAATGGCAGGTTTGATGCCCTTCAATTTTAAAACTTCCAACAAAGCAATGCTTGTAGTCAATATTGAAGGCTGCGTATTTTCAGTCTTCTTCAGCTCTTCTTCATCGCCTTTAAAGCACAGCTTTTTCATATCAATACCTAGTTTCTCACTTGCTCTGT
>DPSW01000282.1:2683-7033 GCA_003527145.1 Clostridiaceae bacterium
GCACCTTGCCCCGGAAATATGCATGCCACCTTAATCAAGCATTTCACCTCTGATCGAATTATTTAAACCTGCCAGCACCATATCACATTCTTTGATCATGCTATCTATTATTTCTTTGACTGGCTTTATTTCCTTTATCAAGCCGCTGATTTGGCCTGCCATTACAGAACCCATATCTGCGTCTCCATCTACACAGGCAAGCTTAAGCTTGCCTGTACCCAGTCTTTCAAGCTCTGCTGCTGATGCTCCCGATCTTTCAAGCTTTTCAAACTCTCTGTAAAGCTTGTTCTTTATTATTCTCACCGGATGTCCGGTGCTTCTTCCCGTTACCACAGTTCCTCTGTCTCCGGCTTTAATTATTGCATTTTTGTAATTTTCATGAACCACGCATTCTTTAGAACATACAAATATAGTTCCAAGCTGCACACCTTGTGCACCCAAGCTCAGCGCAGATATGACTCCCCTTCCGTCCCCTATACCGCCTGCAGCAATTACAGGTATTTTCACAGCATCCGCTACTTGAGGCACCAAAACCATGGTAGTTAATTCTCCTATATGCCCTCCGGCTTCGGTCCCTTCTGCTATTACAGCATCCGCTCCAACGGCTTCCATTTTCTTTGCTAAAGCGACGGAGGGAACAACGGGTATAACCTTCATCCCTTGCTCTTTTAAGCTTGGTATATACTTCCCGGGATTGCCTGCTCCTGTTGTTATCACAGGAACCTTTTCTCTATATACCAATTCGATTATTTCTTCGGCGAAAGGAGACAGGAGCATTACATTTACTCCATAAGGCTTGTCAGTCAAAGCTTTTATTTTATTGATCTCCTTTTCAACTACGGCAGCCGGAGCATTGCCGGACCCTATTATGCCAAGTCCTCCTGCATTTGAAACTGCCGCTGCAAGCTCTGCCGTTGCTACCCAGGCCATTCCGCCTTGAAATATCGGATAGTTTATCCCTAATAAGTCGCAAATCTTTGTTCTTATCATAATCACTCCTCCAATATCAGGACCATTTAATAACTGCAGATCCCCAAGTCAATCCGCCGCCAAAACCTACGAGAACTACAATGGCGCCTTTGTTTAGCTTATTTGTTCTGTTTGCTTCATCCAGCGCTACAGCAACAGAAGCCGCAGACATATTGCCATATTTTTCTACATTTATAAATACTTTATCTTTAGAAATTTTCAACCTTTTAGTAGCAGACTCAATTATCCTTATGTTTGCCTGATGGGGTATCAAGTAATCGATATTCTCTTTCCTCATCCCGCAAAGGCTCAGAGCCTTTTCTGCTGCTTGCCCCATGATCTTAATGGCAAACTTGAATACCTCTGAACCGTCCATTTTTATAAAGTGCAGTGAATTTGCTATGGTTTCTTCAGAGGCAGGAAGCCTGGAGCCTCCTGCAGGAAGTTTCAGCAGATCTCCTCCCCTGCCGTCGGAACCCATATAAGTAGACAGTATTCCAAAGCCTTCCTCAACACTGGAAATAACAGCAGCCCCAGCTCCGTCCCCGAACAGCACACATGTATTTCTATCGTTATAATCGGTTATCTTTGACAATGTTTCCGCCCCAATCAATAAAATTTTTTTCATACTGCCGGATCTAATAAATTGGGACGCAATACTAAGACCATAGATAAAGCCTGAGCATGCTGCGCTTATATCCAATGCAGCAGCATTTTCCGCACCAATATTTTTTTGTACTATGCACGCCGTAGAGGGAAAGGCCATATCAGGAGTTACAGTAGCCACAATGATCATATCCAGTTCCGCAGGCTTCAGCTTGGCATCCTCTATAGCCTTTAAGGCTGCATATGTGGCAATATCTGAAGTAGCTATGTCAGGCTTAACCCTCCTTCTTTCTTTGATACCGGTTCTTGATACTATCCATTCATCATCAGTATCAAGCCTTTCTTCAAAGTAACTGTTTTTCAGCACTGTTTCAGGTACATAACTCCCTGTCCCGATAATACCTGCTGCCCATGAACCATTATTCAATATCATTCACTCCTGTGTCTTTCAAATCCGTTATTATTCTCTCAATGCAATTGTTATCATATAATAATTTAGCTTGCCGTATGGCATTTTTTATTGCTCTTCCATCGGAGCTCCCATGCGCTTTTATCATGATGCCGTTGATTCCCAAAAAAGGAGCTCCTCCATACTCTTTATAATCAAAGCGTTTTTTAAAGCTTCTAAAGCTGTTTTTCAGAAGCAATGCTCCAAATTTAGATATTGTAGTTTTCATCAATTCTTCTTTCAGCAAATTCATCATAGTTGATGCAAGGCCCTCCGTATTTTTAAGCACCACATTGCCTGCAAAGCCGTCACACACGCAAACATCACAAATACCGGAATATATATCTCTCGCCTCTATGTTTCCAATAAAATTCAAATTACTTTTTTTTAATAGTTCAAAGCTTTGCTTTGTCAGCTCATTTCCTTTAGTCTCCTCTGCACCTACATTAAGCAAGCCCACTTTTGGGGATGATATGCCTTCGACCTTCTCCATATATATTGAACCCATTATAGCAAATTGAAGCAAGTTCTTGGGCTTGCAGTCCATATTAGCTCCTGCATCTATCAGCATGCATCCTCCTCTCACCGTTGGAAGCAAAGGTGCCAAAGCAGGCCTGTCTATACCTTTTATCCTTCCAACCTTTAACAGGGACCCTGCTAAAAAAGCTCCGGTATTTCCGGCAGACAAAAATGCGTGGCACTGCTCATCCTTTACCATTTTCAGGCCTACAACCATCGATGAATCTTTTTTTTGCTTTATTCCCTGAACCGGTGCATCTTCATTAGTTATTGCTTCTTCCGCATGAAGGATATGTATTTTCCCTTTTTTAGTTGTCACGCCATCTAAATATCTTTCGATCTCATTCTTTTTGCCTATCAGATATATTTCTATCTCATATTCATTCGCCGCATCAATGCATCCTTCCACTACAGCCTTAGGTGCGTTATCGCCGCCCATAGCATCTATAGCTATTTTCATCATCAGTTACTCCTCCTTGCCATTAAAAGATACTAATATAAATTTTCCTCTGAACACCTCAACGCTTTTCACCTTTATGAATACCCAAACAAAATACTTATTGCCTCTCATCCTCATCACTTCAGCTTTTGCAATCAGCTTATCTCCGGCAAAAACAGGGTTCTTGTATTTTATATTGGCTACACCGATCAAAGCAACATTAGCATCGATCACAGCAATTGCAAGAGATTCTGCCTGAGCGAAAATATGGCTTCCTCTAACTACATTTGTCTTTTCAAAGGCCATAGAGTAATCTGTTTCCAGAATAGACATGCCATTCTTCCCCAGATTTAAATCCAATAGCTCTCCGACTATTTCCTTGTCAGCTATCGACTTTACTTTAAGATGGTTTTTCTCTGCAACATTTTTGATTCTCTCCCTCAGTTCAGGTATTCCCAATTCAAGTCGATCCAATCTAACGGTTTGAATGCTCACGCAAAAATTTTCCGACAGCTCTTCATCAGTTAAAAAGGGATCCTTTTGAATTATAGATAGAAGAGCTCTTTGTCTTTCCTTTTTTCCCAGCCCTTTCTTCATCTGGTACCTCCTTATACTATCTATGTATAGTACCTGATACTAATATCAAGTATACATCATATTATTATATAAAAGCAATAATAAATTTAAAAAAAATATAACAGCGGGTACTCCGCTGTTATATTTATTGTTCTCCTACTTCTATAACCGTTCTATTTTTATAATACCCGCAGGATTTGCATACTCTATGGGGTAATTTTGGCTCGTGGCATTGAGGACATGCAACAAGTCCTGGTATATCAAGCTTCCAGTTAGCTCTTCTTTTATCTCTTCTGGATTTAGAGTGTCTTCTTTTCGGTAAACCCAATCTCAGCACCTCCTTAATTTTTCTCAAGAAAGCTGCTCAATATTTGCAGCCTGGGATCAATTTCATCAAGTACACAACCGCATTCATCAATATTTTTATTTTTACCGCACTTTGGGCACAGGCCTTTGCAGTTTGGTTTACAAAGTGGTTTCATGGTCATCTGGGAAGCAATTTCATCAAGCACTATTTCATCCAATGATATTGTATCCCCTTTAAGCAGGTATGCATCTTCTTTTGAATTCTCAAAGCTTTTAACAAAAACATAATCAGCATCAAAGTCAATCTTTTCATAATAATAAGCAAGACATCTGGAGCAAGTTCTCTCTATCTCAGTGCTTATGTTAATATCCAGCCGAATCTTGCCTTCATAATTAATTGCATGACCCTCAATTTTTACAGGTTTAACGATGTTTATTTTTTCTCCATAAAATTCAATGCTGTTGCCTTGCATTGTTTCAAAAAAAG
>DPSW01000282.1:7050-8552 GCA_003527145.1 Clostridiaceae bacterium
GACAAATTTTATTATACAAATCAAAGCATGTTTTGTCAAGAAAAAACGCTTTACAAATATAAACAAGCTTTTACCAGAGAATCTTTATCCATGAGGAAGCAGGCTTCCTCAGCATTTAAATAATGGCAGGTTCCCCTGCCATTATTTTAGCACTATAAAAAAGTATATATACCCTTTATTACTATATTTAAGCAATTAACTGNNATTTTTATTCAGTTATAAGACTTTTTGTATCCCTTGCAATCATAAGCTCTTCATTGGTAGGTATCAGCAGGACCTTTACTTTAGAATCTGCTTTTGATACATCGGCCTCTTTTCCTCTTACATTATTTTTCTCATTATCAATTTCAACGCCTAAAAATTCCAACCCTTCACAGACAGCAGCTCTCATGGACGCTGAATTTTCTCCCAGTCCGGCAGTAAATACGATAGCATCCATTCCGCCCATAGCTGCAGCATAAGCTCCGATATATTTTCTTACCTTATAAGCGAAAACCTTAAGGGCAAGATCTGCTCTCATATTTCCTTTTTCAGCCGCTTCTTCAATATCCCTGAAGTCACTGCTGACACCGGATATTCCTAAAACTCCTGATTTTTTATTCATTAGATTGTCTATGCCTGCTAAATCCAAATTCTCTTTTTCCATGACAAATTTAACAATAGCAGGGTCAATGTCACCGCATCTGGTTCCCATCGCCAAGCCCTCTAACGGAGTAAAGCCCATGCTTGTATCAACAGATTTGCCTTGCTTTACAGCAGCAACGCTGGCACCGTTTCCAAGGTGGCAAGTCACTATCTTGAGATCTTCAATATTTTTATTCAACATTGATGCCGCTCTCTGAGCTACATATTTATGAGATGTGCCATGGAAACCATATCTTCTCACACCATATTTCTCATATAGCTCATAGGGCAATGCATAAATAAATGCCTCCTTTGGCATAGTCTGATGGAATGCAGTATCAAATACTCCCACCATTGGGACTCCAGGCATCAGTTGTCGGCACGCTTCTATACCGATGATGTTCGGAGGATTATGCAAAGGTGCTAAATCTATACAATCTTTAAGAGCATTAACAACCTCGTCATTTATAACCACTGAAAAGGCAAATTTCTCGCCTGCATGTACTACTCTATGGCCAACAGCATTTATTTCATTCATATTCTTTATAACGCCGTAATTCTTATCCATAAGGGCATCTATTACATGCTTTAAAGCCTCTTTATGAGTCGGCATATCTTCTTCAATTACAACTTTTTCTCCATTTGCAGGTTGGTGCTTCAATACCGAACCGGGTATACCTATCCTTTCTACAAGGCCTTTTGCTTCGACTTCTTCATTTTTCATATTAATCAACTGATATTTCAGCGAAGAGCTACCACAGTTGACAACAAATATTTTCATTTTAAAACCTCCTACTTATTATGCTTAGCCTATATTCTTTTCTATATAAAACAATAATATCCTTCTTTTAGACAATAATAATTTTTAAATATACAAT
>DPSW01000282.1:8572-13215 GCA_003527145.1 Clostridiaceae bacterium
GAATATAATCCTTTTCATAATGGCCATAAATACCATTTAGATTTGTCAAAAAAAATATGCAGCGCAGAATACGCTGTGGCTGTTATGAGCGGAAATTTTCTTCAAAGAGGGGAGCCTGCTATTTTTGATAAATGGTCCAGAGCAAAAATGGCGGTTTTAGGCGGTATTGATTTGGTAATAGAACTTCCTGTTGTATATTCATGTCAAACTGCGGAAATATTTGCTTTTGGTGCAATAAAAATTTTAAATTCACTGGGTATAATAGACTGCTTATGCTTTGGAAGTGAAAATGGTGATGTAGAAAAGCTGTCTGAAATTGCGGTTGTATTAATGAATGAACCAAAAGAAATAAGACATAAAATAAAGGATAGCATGGCAAGGGGTATGACTTATTCAAAAGCTGTGGGAGAAGCATACAAAGCAGCTTATGGAGATCTATTGTCTTACCCAAACAATGTGCTTGGTATAGAATATATTAAATCTCTGATATGTTTAAATAGTTCAATAAAGCCCNNTTTACAGGTACCATCTCCAGTGCTACAGCCATTAGAGAAGAATTGAGAGCAAGCGGTCTGACGGACCCAATACGCTCATCAACGCCAGAATATTCATATAATATAATGCAGCAAAATCTGGACTATGGAAAAGGGCCTGTATTCTGGGAGGACTTTTCCAATATTTTATTGTATGAGTTAAGGAAATCAAACCTTGAATATATTAAGACCTTGCCTGAAATCAAGGAAGGCATTGAATATAGGTTAAAAAAAGCAGGCAGATCCTCTATGGATTTCGAGAATATTATTTCGGCTTTGAAGACAAAGCGCTATACAAGGACCTCTTTGCAAAGAACCCTCTGCCATATGCTTTTAACCATAAAAAAAGAAGNNGCACCAATCTATATCAGAGTGCTGGCTTTCAATAAAAAGGGGAGAGAACTGCTGAAAGAGATAAAAAAAATATCCATATATCCAATAATAATCAAAGCAGCGGATTTTATGCCCCAATCTCAGCATTTGGAAAGAATGTTCAGCCTGGATATGATGGCAACGGATATATATAGCCTGGCATATAAGAATAAAAGCTGCAAAGAGGCCGGTGAAGATTATAAAACTTCTCCTTTGTATATTGAGGAGTCATAATATTTTTCTATGGCTTCATTTATTCGGGGCATGGCTTCTGATGCAGATTTTTCTCCCTCTTCTATGCATAGGTCAACCCTTGTAAAATCCAATGGGTTAATATTTTTAATTACTGGGTTAATGATGATATAATCATCTTCCAATTTGTTCTCTACTATTGTATTTTCCATCGTCTCTATGCTCTGCATAATTATCTCAAACAAATTCCTAGGCTTTATATTGCTCGGGCCTTTGCCCACATCAACAGCAATTACTATGTCTGCCCCCATTTCCTTTGCCAGGGCCGCAGGCACTCTCTCTATCACTCCGCCATCTACAAGGATCATATCGTCCATTTCAACCGGGCAAAATATTCCCGGTATGGATATGCTGGCTCTGACAGCCCTCCATAAAGGGCCTTGAGTAAAAACATGCCTTTTAGAATTCGTTAAGTCCGTCGCCACAATGCATATGGGTTTTCCCAATTCTTCAATATTCTTATTTCGTGTTAAGATTTTTATGAATTCTTCGGCTTTTTTACCGGCTAATATTCCTTTTTTTGAGACTGCAGGGTCCATCCATATGTCAGCTTTCATATTTTTAGCCAGCTTTATCAATAGATCCAAATCAATATCACAGAGGTACAAGGCCCCTACCAAGGCACCTATGCTGCATCCTGCAATATAATCCGGCTTAATGCCATATCTGTCCAAGGTCTTCAATACGCCTATATGAGCCAGACCTCTTGATGCTCCTGAGCCCAATGCCAGGCCGATTTTAGGTTTTGCAGTCATTCAAAATCAACTCCTGAACATTTGTATAAAATAATGAGTATAGTTATATTTTCCGTTAATATAATATATTATCTTGTATAATATTTTAGGTGAGTTTATGATCAAAAAATATTTATCCACTTTTATAAATGCTTTGATATTTCTTTTCATCATATTCAGCATAATGATATTTCCTGAAGAAAGCTTCAAAGCGTCACTGGAAGGGCTTAATCTATGGCTTAATGTAGTTTGCCCTGCCCTCTTGCCCTTTTTTATATGTGTGGAGATATTGATCGGTTTAGGAGTGGTCAGCTTCATTGGCAGCATATTTAAGCCTCTGATGAGCGTTGCATTCAATGTGCCCGGAGAAGGAGCCTTTGCATTTGTGATGAGCATTGCTTCCGGGTATCCGGTAGGAGCAAAGATCATCGCCAGCCTGAGAATGAGTGATCAGTGCAGCAAAACGGAAGCTCAAAGAATGATAAGCCTATGCAGCACTTCAGGGCCTCTATTTATAATAGGTGCTGTATCCGTAGGCATCCTTAAAAAGCCGCAAGCCGCTGCTATATTATTGATTGCACATTATTTATCTGCAATAAGCTGTGGATTTATCATGAGATTTTATAAAAGAAATGAAATGTCTAAAAAGGATCTTTATATTACAAATCCCTTTAAAGAGTTGATAAATTACAGAAAAACAGACAAAAGAAGCATAGGCCAGTTGATGGGAGATTCTGTCAAGAACGGAGTAAGCCTAATCTTGCTGGTGGGCGGCTATATAATTATTTTTTCTGTAATATCAAANNCAGGCATATTAACCCTCATATCCGGGCTTATTGATCTAATCCCTTTGATCAGTATAGATAGCAATCACTATATACCGGTTGTGATTTCAGGGCTTTTAGAATTGACTAACGGGATAAAGGAATGCGCACAAGCCTACATGCCTGACCTGGTCAAAGCTATTATGATCAGCTTCTTTATAGGCTTTGGAGGACTTTCTGTCAATGCTCAGGTTTCAGGCATAATACAGGATACCGATATAAATTTTTTTATATATTTTTTAATGAAAATTCTTCAAGGAGTTTTAGCCGCCATATATACTCTTTTTCTGAATAAGTTAGGCAATCTACCTGTATTTAACACGTATTCATTATACTCATGCTATCGTTCATTGAACTGGTATAATATAATAATTTTATCTATCAAGGCAGTCTCCTTGCTATCGCTGTTTATGGCTCTGCTCTCATTTACAATATATATGATTGGGTTTTCCAGCAGATTAAAAAATAAGCTGAATTGACAGCTTATTTTTTAATCAGCTTTTATAATTTTTCAATTCTTCTCTGTTAGCACTGATAGTAGATAATACCTTTTCAATCCTTAGCGACAGTTCCGACAATATATCATCCGCATAGGCTCTTGCACCCAATCTGATTTTCTTCGCATCCTGCTGCGCAGCGTTTATGATGTCTTTTGCCTGCTCGTTTGCGCGTTTTGTTACTTCGCTTTCATCTATCATGCTCTTTATCCTTCGATCAGCTTCCTGTCTTAAAATCTCTGATTCTTTTTCTGCTTCTGCAAGAATTCTTTGTCTTTCTTCCTTTATCTTCTGAAGCCTCTCGTCGCACTCTTTTCTAATGCCTTCCGCTTCTTTTTTGGCTTCTATCAATATTTTTTGTCTTTCTTCTTTAATCCATTGAGCCTGCTTCATTTCATCAGGAAGCTTGATCCTTATATCTTTTATTATCTCCAGCAGCTCTTCTTTATTAATCATTGCTTTTGAGGATAAGGGCAAATTTGATGCCTTTTCAATTATGTCCTCCAAAGCATCTAATAAAAGTAAAACCTCCATAATACAACCCCCTACTTACAATTTTTTATGTAATTCCTTTTCTACAACCTCCGGTATCAAACCTCTCACACAGCCTCCAAATCCAGCAACCTCCTTAATGAGACTTGAGCTTAGATATGAGTATTTGCTGCTCGTCATCATAAAAATTGTTTCTATCTCGGGATTAAGCTTTCTGTTCATCAATGCCATCTGAAATTCATATTCAAAATCCGATATAGCTCTTAAGCCCTTTACTATCGTATTGGCATTCTTTTCTCTCATAAATTCTATCAACAACCCGCTGAAAGAATCTACTTCTACATTAGGGATGCTCTTGCAGCTAACCTCAATAAATTCCAATCTCTTTTCCACAGAAAACAATGATTTTTTATTATTGTTGACACCCACACCCACTATTAGTTTATCAAACAGTTTAGAGGCTCTCTCTATTATATCCAAGTGTCCATTTGTAACAGGGTCAAAACTTCCGGGATACACTCCTATCTTCATATTTATTACTCTCCATTCTCCTTTTTTGCAACATATAATGACAAACCAACGTTACCATATTTTTTTCCCTTAAACATGCTAAATATGCCTTCCTTCTCAGGCATGGATTCCTTATATTCATGTTCAATAACAATGATTCCATCCTTCTTAAGCAAATCCCTCGCCTGAATTTTTTTTACTGCTTCCAAGGCTATGCCTGCTTTATAAGGGGGATCAANNCTTGACTTGAAAGCTTGTCAATAGCCAAAGCATAATCATTGTATATTACTTCAGTCTCTCCTATTATATCGGTCTTTTTAAGGTTATTTTTCAATACTTTCACGCTCTCGGAATCGACATCAACAAAAACAACTTCCTTTGCGCCTCTGCTGTAAGCTTCTATACCGACGCCGCCGCTGCCGGAAAATA
>DPSW01000023.1 GCA_003527145.1 Clostridiaceae bacterium
TATATTTTATCCGTCAATTCTTTATCTGCCATGCCTTGGGGCAACGTGGCAGCAGAAAATTCCGCCACCTCATTCCTGGTAAACCTTTGAATTTCAAGCTTGGTTATGAGATGATGCCGGGACAGCTCGGATACAAAGTATGAAGTGCGTTTTGAATATTCATTGCGACTAGTCATTATGAACAATATTTTTTTATTTTTATCAACAGAAATAATCTTTGAAATAATGTTAAGGCTTAGGCTATCGATCCATTGAATGTCCTCAATTATGATCAGCAGCTTATTATCCCGGCTCCAAATAGAAAGAATACCAGACATTACTTCCTCCACTATACCATAAGCAATAGTATTTGGATTTAGCAATGCTTCACTGCGATAGTTTTCTACATTTTCCAATACTCCGGGAAAGAGGCTTGCAATTATATTGACCCAGGCTTCGGGTATCTTAATGTTTTTTCCCTCATATACCTTAATTATTTTTGTTAAAATGGGAGTCCAGGCCCTCAGCGAATATTTCTCTTCGTTGGCATTGCAATCGGTTCTGAGCAGAATCATATCCTCTATATCTATTTTATTTAAAAAATGCTGAAGGAGGGCGGTTTTGCCTACCCCTGCTTCGCCTACGAGCATAAAGGATTGAGCATTTGTACCATTTAAAAATGAAGCAAAGAGATTTTGCATAAAAGATAATTCTCTTCGCCTTCCATAGAAAAAACTTTTCCCATTGGTTCTAAGATATTCCGGCCGGTGATTTTTGGCCTCCAGGAGTTTTTTATACAGCNNGCGGTCTCCGCATCCGGCTTAACTGAAAGCTCCGTTTCCAGCCTGTATTTCAATTTGCCGTATAAGCCCAAAGCGTCATTTATCAAACCTTCCGCTTCATAAACCTTCATCAAGGTCCTGTAAGCCTCTTCATTAAATTCGTCTATTGATATGTACTGCTTAAGATATTGCTTTGCATCCTTGTAATTTTTTTTGTTGATCGAGCTGGTTATTATATTATCTAATTTTGACTTGTATAATTCATTAAAGTAATCTCTCTGCTCAAATATCCATGAATCAAAAAGATCTGAATCCTTAATGGAAAAGCCCTCTAAAAATTCACCCTTATATAAAGGCAAGGCCTCTTCATTGTTGGTTAAAGTAAATATTTGTATATCTGCTTGTATTTCTATATTGGGATTCAATGCTACAAAATCTTTCTGAGGTGAAAGCAGAACATCCTTCCCTAATACATTTCTAATATTATATATTGAATTTCGTAAATTTTTCCTTGCTTTCTCTGATTCAACATCCGGCCAAAAAAGTGCGGACAGTTCATCCTTCAAGGCTCTCTTTTTAATAACCAAATAATAAAAAAGTGCTTCTGCTTTTTTGAAGGGAAAGCTTGTCCTGTTTTCGTTAAGATAAATCATTGGAGTCCCGAAAAAATGTATATAAATCCTGTCCATTCGGCATTCTCCTTTAAAAATCTCTATTTGATTTTACCGCAATAATTCATTGCTGATCTGTTGTGTCGACTGATATAAGAGTTCATTAACCCTATGCACCCTTACAAGCTCTTGGCCCCGGGGCTTTTGCAATCGCTATCAGTCAGCACACCACAGTTTATGCAGTGGAATCTTATTTAAATATCATCGCCTTTGGTCATCGTCATAATCCTCATCAGGCAAATCCTTGTAAGGTGAACATTCCACCAGCTCCCTCACATTGCTCATGCCTCGCCTCCAAAGATATATAACATAAAATACAAACACAGACATAATATAGTATCTTTGAGAAAGCAAAATAAAGTCATAAATCCCATGCAAAGCAATAGGAACTATCAAGCCTAACCTGAAATATTTCTCTCTATAGGGCGTTCTGGCAAACTTCGCTATCCCTAGGTAATATCCCATTGCCACACCAAACATGGCATGGGCAGGGACAGCTGTAAGCGAGCGCAGAAGCGCAACACTAAATCCGGTAGATAATACGTATCCTATATTTTCTATAGTGGCAAATCCTAAAGAAACAAAAACACTGTAAACTATGCCGTCATACATCTCGTNNATTTGAAGCCTTCTTCCACCAGACCCGCTACAATAAAAGCCGTATAGCCTGCAGCCACCAGGTTTCTATTTGCTGCCGCATCAAATATATTCAAGCGCATCTCCACCAATAATACAGGAATAACAGCAAGGGCTCCAAGAAAAAAAGCCTTGACTAAAAGATGTCTGGGTTCCTTTTCATATTTATCCTTTACATAGAAAAAATACATTAACGCTATCGATGGAGCTATAGATGCCAATAATAGAACCATTCCTTACCTCCTTTTTCTATTTAACCACTGAAGGTCACCGAATCTTTCACTAAATTTCACTAAAAGGTTGTTATATTTTACACATGCTCATTTTATTATTTTTTTAACAATTTACAATAAGCTTTGTCTCTTAGCTTTTCACTTTTCACTATTCACTACTGTATAATTTACATTTAAACCGTTGAAATATTTGATGAATTCGTCTCTTTCAATGCCTTCCATAGGAGTAGGCTTGCCATTGACAATATTTCCGGGAATAATTTCAATGTTGGATATATTGCCTTTATCATCAACTGTAACAGTAGCCATTATAGTTTTGTTGCTGATATCAAGCTTTGATTTTGTAAAAATGAAATTCCCTAAGCTGTAGAAGATGGGTTTATCCTTGTATATCTCAATCCCCTGAACTACATGAGGGTGATGCCCCATGATTATGTCAGCCCCTGCATCTATCATGCTGCGGCCTATGTACTTTTCCTCATCTCTTATTTCTGTTGATGCTTCCTTCCCCCAATGTACGGACACGACCAGCACATCGCAATTTGCCTTCATTTCCTTGATAGCCCTTACAAATTCCTGTTCGTGAACCTTGTATGCGCCCACTATACCAGGCTTATTCCTTTTCGCATACCACTCAACCACAGGCACCACTTTTGTAAAGGCCAAAAATCCTACCTTTATACCTTTCCTCTCTATTATCGTTCCTTTATCCGCCTCTTCCCTGTTTATGCCTCCGCCTGCATAGGAAAGCTCATGCTTTTTAAGATTGCTCAAGGTATCCAAAAAAGCATCCATGCCGAAGTCCAATACATGATTATTAGCTATGCTGACAGCAGAGAAATTGTTGGCCTTTAATGCCTTCAAAACCTCCGGCCTGCCTCTGAAGGTATACTGCTTATCCTCTGCAGGCTTGCCGCGTCTGGATATTGAGGTCTCCAGATTGCCCAGCACTATATCGCTTTTTTTCATTATAGGACCATAGCCTTCAAATACATAGCCGTCTCCATATTTTTTCATGGAAGCCTCTACATTCCAATAAAAAATCATGTCACCTACCATAGAAATTGTAATTTCATTTTTTTCTTCAGGCGACACAGCTTCTGCATCATCGGGAGGAAGGATGCCGTCATCAGGCCCTGCAAATCCGGCGCATGATACTATAGCAAAAACAAATATCGAAAGCCATAATATGAGCAATGACTTCTTCACAAAAACACCCCTGTTAATCATCATCTTCCTTTTTAAAATCCACCTCGATGACCCTGGATGGGTCTACACCAGTCTTGATAACTTTTTCTTCATATTCGCTGAGTTCAGATTTTATGGCATTCCGGACAAACAGCAGCACCGCAGCATCGTCCAATATGCCTAAACCTATTATGAAGTCAGGAACAATGTCCATAGGGAATATGAGATAAAATAAGCCCCCAAAAATCAATAGCTTTTTAAAAATAGAAACTTCTTTATCCTTTATATACCTGATCAAAAGCTTGATTTTTTTCATAAAAGAAAACTCCTTCTATTAGGCTCCAAATTTTGAAAGCTTCATGGCATTGGCAAGCAAATAATTTATTAGGTATTTGCTTGGGAACATCCCTAAGCTTCCTTTATTGCAGTCATTCTCAGTAAATCTGGAAGCATCGTCAAAACCGCAGAAGTCCGAATGTATCATAACAGGCACCGGATGCCAGCTATGCCCTTTCATTGCCGCAGGTGTTGAATGATCACCCGTAATGCACAGCACATTGGGCTTCTTCTCAAGAAGAATGGGCAATGCTTTGTCAACGGCTTCAATGGTCTTAACCTTTCCCTGGAAATTTCCGTCCTCTCCGAAGCTGTCCGTATATTTTATATGTATAAACAAGAAATCATATTTAGAGCAATTGTCTTTATATACATTGAATGCATCCTCAGGAGTATTGCCTGCATCCAAAACATTCATGCCGACAAACTTTGAGAGTCCTCTATACATGGGATAATGAGCTATGCAAACAGTATTAAGTCCAAATCTGTCGCACATGCTTGGGATCCTCGGCTTTGCAGAAAATCCCCTCATCAGAAGAGAGTTGGCCGGCTTTAGATCCTTTATCACCTTTCGTGCTTCCCTGAAGAACTTATTTACTATCTCTGCAGTAAACTTTGCATTCTCTGACAGAGGTTCAACATCCAGAGGCCTTTTCCCCTCCATCAAAGGATCTGAGTCCGTAAGCTTATCGCAAAGGTTTTCACCCCTGAACATGACCACAAATCTGTGCTGCAAGCCCGGTCTGATTATTACCTCCACACCGTCTACGGTTTTAATATTATTGCTCAATATCTCACATATTTCAACACATTTCTCCGTAGGAATCCTGCCTGCTCTTCTGTCGGTTATTACTCCGTTTTCATCTGCCGATGCAAAATTGCATCTTGCCGCTACATCTCCATCCTTTATATCCATATCCATGCCCGCAGCTTCCAGCATCCCTCTTCCTATTTCATACTCCAAGGGATCATAGCCAAACAAGCCTAAATGCCCAGGGCCGCTTCCCGGCGTGATGCCCGGCAGCACAGGTATATGCCTGCCTAATGCAGATTCCTTGGCCAGTTTATCCAGGTTTGGAGTTATTGCATACTCTAAGGGGGTTTTTCGTCCGAAATCCTTATTGGGTATATCTCCAAGCCCATCCATAACAAGCAGCACTATGTTGGCATTATTGCGCTGAATCAACTTTTCTACCAATTTATCATTGTTGTCCATATGGTACCCCTTCTTTCATTCTTGCTGTCTACATTATAACAATATACTCTCTAATTTTGTACATTAGTCAGCAAATTTATTCTTTATTTAAACAGGTTGAGCACCACGGTGGTGAAGCCGGAATGCTCGGCTAAAATTTTGAAGCCTATCAGCATGAGCACCACACCGCCTGCGATCTCCGCTTTTTTCTTAAATACACAACCGCATCTATTGCCCAGGTATACCCCTCCAAAGCAGATCACGCAGGTTATCGCACCGATGATCAGAGAAGAACTGAGTATGGAAGCTTTCAAAAAGGCAAAGCTTACTCCTACTGCCATAGCATCTATGCTTGTCGCTATTGCAAGCATGAANNATCGTCGTCCATAGATTCCTTGAGCATTTTTGCTCCGATAAAGCCTAACAGCACAAAGGCTATCCAGTGGTCATACTTTTCGATATAATCCTTGAATCCTATTCCCAGCAGCCAGCCCAATATAGGCATCAAAGCTTGAAAGCCTCCGAAAAATAAAGCTATCTTGGCTCCATGTCTCGGCTTAAGCTCCTTGATCGTTATGCCGCTGCTCACAGATACGGCAAAGGCATCCATAGCCAGTCCCAAAGCGATCATTACAATAGTTAAAATATCCATTTCTATCCCCTTCCATACTTTGTCCTGCACGCATAAAAAAAGACTTAGGCGCAGCAATAGCTGCGCATAAGTCTCATTGTTTCAGGTATGCCAGATGTCTCCATCAGTATGTTGACATTACCCCGCAAGTATTTGCGGCAATTACTCCCCTATGCTTATATAAGCAATGATCGGCATGCATGCATATCCTTTTGTCTATAGCTATATTAAACTATATGTATCATATAGTCAATACGTCAAGAGTGCTTCCTCAAATCAATTCTTGATTAGATTGTCAATGCAGCTGCACCCACCACGCCGGCATCTGTTCCTAATTTTGCCTTTATTACCCTGCACACTTTTGCATTTTGCTTTAGGGCCCTATCATTAACAGTTTCCATCACCTTATGATATAACATATCCCACTGATTTGATATTCCGCCGCCTATAGCTATCCTTTCCGGGTTATACATGGCCATTATATTGCATATTCCTATGCCCAGATAAAATGCCTCTTCATTGATTATGTCCAGTGCAAGGCTGTCTCCCCGTCCGGCGGCTTCAAAAACATGCTCCGCCTTTATAGGTCCATCCCCTGACAATTCTTCTATCAATGAATGCCTGCCCATATCAATAGCCCGCTTTGCAAATCTTGCTATGGCCGTACCGGAGGCCAGGGCTTCAAAGCAGCCATAATTTCCGCAGTTGCATTTTTCCCCGTGTATATCGATGACAACATGACCAATCTCTGCCGCACCGGAGCTGGCTCCATGGTAAGGCTTTCCCTCTATTATCACGCCTCCGCCTANNTATCCCAGTGCTAACAGTCATATACACAAAGTTTCTTGCATCCCGCCCTGAGCCGAATAAATATTCCCCATAGGCCGCCGCATCGGCATCATTGGCAAGCTTAACAGGTATATGAAACTTTTCTTCAATGATTTCTGCAAGAGGTATATCCCTCCATCCCGGAAGGTTTGTAAGAAAGATTACCTTCCCTATATCGGCATGGATCAATCCGGGTACACCTATTCCAATGCCCAGCAAATCCTTTTGTTTGATATTGGATTTTTCAAGAGCGGTCATTATGCTGTCATTTATTTTGTCTATCACACCTTCCGGCCCTTTATGTGCATCCGTAGGCCTTTNNACTCTGGCTATAATATTGCCCTTGTCATCTACGATGCCTACTTCCAGCTTTGTTCCCCCTAAGTCTATGCCGCAAGCGATCTTACTCATATTTACACCTCTTGTCTAATGCCCGGAAATAATATTTCCGATATAATCAGCAAGCTCATTTCATCCGGCTCCTCAACTTCCGGCTTTTGCTTACAATATCATTGTATCTAAACATTAAGCATTTTCATATAGTATTTTACTTGCAATAATTTTACCTAAAGGCTAGAAACTCTTATATATTGCAAAATTATCTTATAGGGTTATATGCGTTACCCAGCAAGTCCTTCAACTGGTCATCCGTCAAATCTATATGATAGAACTCTTTGTAGAATTTCTTCGCTTCTTTTTTCATATCATAGTCGAATACATCAGGATAAAATAGATTTCCCATCCATTTCAGGCCGATAAGCCTATTGACTGAATCGGGCCTGTCATACCAATTAAAGGGGCCATGGGGGATCTCATAGACCTTCTTATTCTTTACCGCTTTTACTCCTGCCCATCTTTTGTCATTCATTATCTTGCTCTGAACTTTATGCTCGCCGCTTGGATCTGACCCTACAAGTATCACCTCAGGGCCCCAGGCCAACACATTCTCAATGGATACAGGGCTCTTGCCATAATCCGTTGTGGTGCTTATTCCCGCTACGTTCAGGCCGCCTACCATATCGGAAACCAGTGTTCTTATGGAGTTTCTTCCTTCTGTCTGCAAGCCTTCAGCGCCTTCGGCGTAGTATATCCTCACCTTTTTTTGCGGCAGCCTGCCGGCCTTTTCTTTAACTTCATTGATTATCGCTTTTGAATAATCAGCTAAAGCCTTTGCTCTTTCCTTCTCATTTACAATATCGCCTACAAATTCATAGGCCTTATAGGATTTTTCAAGGTTGGAGTCGACCATCACAATAGGTATGTTAAGTTGTTTTTGGATCTTCTCCACAGTAGAGATCGCGGTTTTATTGATAGTGCCATATGACAATATAAAATCAGGCTTGGCCTTCAGTATCTCCTCGATATTGCCGGTATTGTTTTTGCCGAACCAGCCGCCGAGGACAGGCAATTTTTTGTATTTGTCCGGTACGAATTTCAGCTCCCTTGGGGTAAATTCATAATTAACTCCCACTATCTTATCGGGACACAGAGTGTATAAAAGTATAGTGCCTGAAGGACCCATTGAATATACTTTGTTTACTGCTTCAGGAACAGCTACCTTTCTTCCCGCCATATCAACTATGGTTCGGGTTTGATTTTCAGTTTTAGATGCATTGACTGTAATAACAGAGAATATAAGTGTAAACGCTATCAATAAGGATAATGCTTTGATTGATTTTTTGTTCATTCTTCTTCTCCTTCCTAATTATAATAATTCATAAGAGGTATGCATAGCTTTGCTTTTCTCCTATTGGGCATGTCTGCATCCACCATCACCACGTCTATGCCGTAAAGGCTTTTCATGCTTTCTTCGGTGATCACATTCTCCGGCGGTCCGTAATCTATTGCATCCCCTCCCTTCATCAGAACAACCTTAGACGCAGCAGCCAGGGCATGTTCCGGTCGATGGGACGTCATAACCACAGTCAACCCCTCTTCTACCAGCTTTATAATATATTCAAGCACCCTTGCCTGATTACCGAAGTCAAGATTCGATGTGGGCTCATCCAATATAAGTATTTGAGGTTTCTGAGCCAGGGCTCTGGAAATCAATACCATCTGCCTTTCCCCTCCGCTGATCTCCGTATAGGATTTGTCTTTCAGATCATCGATTCCCATTTTCCTTAAAATATCACAAGCTATATCTCTGTCTTGCTTTTTAGGCATTCCGAAAGTGCTCATATGTACTGTTCTTCCCATCAACACTACATCCAAAACAGAGAAAGGAAAAGGCGGAATATGCTGCTGCGGCACATAGGCTATAGCTTTGCCGAATTCTGCGGGCGACCATCCCCCGGTGCTTATGCCATCGATCAGTATTTCTCCCTCCATAGGCTTCAATATGCCCAATACTGTTTTTAAAAGCGTTGTTTTCCCTACTCCATTTGATCCTAAAATACATAAAGACTGGCCTTCATCAACATTGATATTCAACTTGCATCCTACAACCTTTTTACCATAGCCGAAGGTCAAATCTCTTATTTCGAGCTTCAATTCCATCCCCTCCTTGAATACATCAAAAGGTAAATAAAAAACGGCGCCCCCAAGATCGAGGTCAATATACCGAGAGGAACCTCAAGAGAGCTTGCGCATNNGGAATGTTCCCCCGGTTACGACAGCATAAGGCAGAAGCTTCTTATAATCAGGGCCTGCAACGGCTCTTGCAAGATGAGGTATCACAAGGCCTATCCAGCCTATTAATCCGCTTACCGCGATGCAGGAGCTTGTCATTAGAGTTGCACAGATGATCACGATCATCCTTAATCTGTTTATATTTAAGCCCATTGTTTGAGCCTCTTCCCCGAAAGATAGGACATTAAGCTTCCATCTCAGCAGGTAAAGAGGCACAATCCCAATAATAAAGCAAGGCAGAAGCATATAGACATCTGTGTCTTTTACGGCAGCCAGGCTTCCCATAAGCCAAAAGGTTATCTCCGGCAGCTTCCCATAAGGATCTGCAACAAACTTGGTCAATGAGACTAAAGATGAAAAAATAGTCCCTACCAAAATGCCTGTCAACACTAGCATAAGGGCGGCATCCCTTCCTCTTATGCTTTTGCTTATGATATAAGTAATAAAAACCGATACCAGGCCAAATACAAATGCAGAAAGCTGTATAGCTGCAATTGACCAGGAAAACAAAATCCCTATGCAGGCCCCAAAGCTTGCACCTGCAGAAGCTCCAAGTATATCAGGGGATATCAGCGGGTTTCTGAACATGCCCTGATATGCAGCACCTGAAGCAGCTAATGCGCCTCCAACCAAAAATGCTGCTGTAACCCTTGGCAGGCGGACTTGGAAAATAACAGTCTCCAATGCCNNTGAGACCGAATAGTTTATTTTCAAGCACATTCCATATGTCTCTCAAGCTCATGGGATATCTTCCAAGGATTATAGACATTATAAAAACTATGATAGGTATGAGTATCAGAAAGTATTTTCTCCTTTTATAAGCTTCATCCAACATACTATACTCCTTTAGCCATTTTCACTGAAAAGCTTTATAATTATCAGAGCATAAGCCGTTTTCGACTATTATTATATTGCTGCGTTTAATATTAGGAAGATAGTAGGCCTTTCCTTTCTTCTTCAGACAAGCTTCAGAATGCTTCTTCAACAAATCATCATCTTTTATATCAAAGTAATGCTCCATAAAGCTTTTGTACTCTTCCATGCTGTCAATAGGCTGGCCAAATTCGCAGTTATGCTCAATATTATCAAACACTATATTGTTCTGTTCAAGAAAATCAGATACGCTGCTTAAGTTTTCTCTCTTCATATGGGCCTTAACCGGCTTAAAAAAGCGGCTAATGCCAAAGTTATCTCCAAATGAGCTAGTAGGAATGATGCCTACTACATACTTTCTGCTAAGCCTGGCCAATTTAAAAAACTCCTCTGTACCAAATCCGCCGCAGTAGCATATAAAAACTATATCGTATCTTTTTTCAGGCTTGTGTTTTTTCCAATCGCAGGTTATAGGCTTTATATTGCTCGTCCCTTGTTCACTGCACTTTTTATTCAGGAATCCAATGGCTTCTTCGCTAATATCCAAAGCCGTAACAGAATTTACATAAGGAGACAAGGCTACGGACAAATAGCCTAAGCCGCATCCTACATCCAATACATTCGAGCTCTTGTTCAGAAGGTCTCTCTCATTGCACTTCCTTGCTATACCTTCATAGAAATCCGTCAAATGGGCTGCCTTCTCAAACCATTTGATTTTATATTCATTCCACACAAACATGTCCTTCATATCCTAACAATTTTGAAATTTTATTCGGTATTTCGCCTCTGTTTTCTTTTGTTATTTCAAGTATTTGTATATCTTTTCTTTCCCTTAAATGATTTAAAAAGCTTGATGGCGCCGTTTTAATCACTCCCAATACAGGTATGTCCGAGTCCAAGCATTCATAAACCGCTTCCTGAAAAGGATAGGCATATTCCTCAAAAAAACCTAATTCATCCATTATGATTAGGTCAACCTTATCCTCTAAAGCTTTTTTTAATATACGGACGCCCATATCATTAAAGGTGTCCGGTATAGGCATACAGTTGCCTTTTTCATCCTGCTTTGCAATATATGCGGGCATGGCAGTACCGCTGATGCCTAAAGGCTTCATTGAAAAACCTATCAACTTATCGTCATGGGTCATGCGAAATGTACTGAATCCTCCGACAGTCCCCCTGAAGCTGTCTAAATAAGCATTTAATGCTGTAGTTTTGCCGATATGTATGCTGCCCGCTAAAAATATGTTCTTCAACCTTTATCCTCCTGAGTCAAATAATACTTCGTTATACTAATGAAAGTATAACGCAAAGTCAAAGCTTTGTAAACCTTTAAGGGGATTTTCTGACCAGCAGCCGCCTTAGTGCTTCAAT
>DPSW01000038.1:0-4146 GCA_003527145.1 Clostridiaceae bacterium
CATTCAGTGGAGTTGAAACCCCACTGAATGAAGTCTCGTTCAACAAGACGTGAAAGGAACGGATATTATGAGAGATTTTGTTCACCTTCATGTTCATACTCAATACAGTCTTTTAGACGGTGCCGGCAGATTGGACAAGATAATGGAGATGGCCAAGGAATTAGGAATGAAGTCCATCGCCATAACCGATCATGGGGTCATGTACGGCGTAGTGGATTTTTATAAGCAAGCCAAGAAGTACGGCATAAAGCCTATAACAGGCTGTGAGGTATATGTGGCAACCAGAGGGATGGAAGACAGAGATCCGAAGCAGGACAGCGACCAGTACCATCTGGTGCTCCTAGCAAAGGATGAGACAGGTTATAAAAACCTTACAAATATTGTATCTCTCGGATTTGTCAAAGGCTTTTATTATAAACCCAGAGTAGATATGAAGGTTTTAAGACAGTATTCCGAAGGAATAATTGCTATGAGTGCCTGCCTTGCAGGCTCAGTGCAGCAATTCATATTAAAGGGAAATTATCAAAGGGCTAAAGAAGAAGCCCTGGCTTATTTGGATATCTTTGGTGAGGGCAATTTCTATCTGGAGCTGCAGGATCATGGGATAAGAGAGCAAGCCTTGGTAAACCAGGAGCTGGTGAGAATGTCCCAAGAGACGGGCATACCCTTAGTGGCTACCAATGATGTCCACTATATAAAGCGGGAGGATGCCAAAGCTCATGATGTGCTTCTATGTGTGCAGACAGGCAAAACTGTAGATGATGAAAACAGGATGAAGTTTCAAACCGATGAATTCTATATAAAGTCGCCGGAAGAAATGTATGAGCTGTTCAAATATGCACCGGAAGCCATAGATAACACAGTAGATATTGCAAACAGATGCAACCTGGATTTTACCTTCGGCCAGGTGCATTTGCCTAAATTTGACGTTCCCCAAGGTTATACCTCGGATTCCTATCTCAGGCATATATGTGAAACAGGGATGAGCAAGAGATATGAAGCTATCACTGACGAGATTAAGGATAGGATGAACTATGAGCTGGGCGTAATAGAAAAGATGGGCTATGGGGATTACTTCCTCATCGTATGGGATTATGTCAGGTTTGCAAAGGAAAAAGGTATAATGGTGGGTCCCGGAAGGGGCTCAGGAGCCGGAAGCATAGTAGCTTATGCAATCGGTATTACGGATATTGATCCCATTAAGTATAATCTGATATTTGAGAGATTTCTCAATCCCGAGAGAATAAGCATGCCGGATTTTGACGTGGATTTCTGCTATGAAAGAAGGCAGGAAGTCATAGATTATGTAGTAGAAAAATACGGCAAGGAGAGAGTTGCACAGATCATAACCTTCGGTACAATGGCAGCCCGCGCTGCCATAAGGGATGTGGGAAGGGCATTGAATATGCCCTATGCTCAGGTGGACAGCGTGGCTAAAAAGATTCCTATGGAATTGGGCATGACTATAGATAAGGCTCTGAATGTCAATGTGGAACTGAGAAATCTTTATGAGGAAGATGAGAATATAAAGCAGCTTATAGATATGTCCAGGGCTTTGGAAGGAATGCCTAGACACGCCTCTACTCATGCTGCGGGAGTGGTTATAGCGAAAGAGGCCGTTACAAATTATGTGCCTCTTCAGATGAATGAAGATGTGCTTACCACCCAGTTCCCTATGACTACCCTTGAGGAATTGGGACTCTTGAAGATGGACTTCTTGGGTCTCCGCACTCTGACGGTCATAAGGGATACCCTGGAGATAATAGGAAAGCAAGGCCTGGATGTGCCTGATCTTTCAAAAATTGATTATAATGAGAGCAAAGTATACGAGATGATATGTGAAGGGGAAACCTACGGTGTATTTCAGCTTGAAAGCGGCGGAATGACTCAGTTTATGAAGGAGTTGAAGCCGTATTGCCTGGAAGATATCATAGCAGGTGTTTCTCTATATCGTCCGGGGCCTATGGATCAGATCCCCAGATATATAAAGAACAAGCATAATCCGGAACTGGTCAGGTACCTGCATCCCAAGCTGGAATCGATATTAAGCGTCACCTATGGCTGTACTATATATCAGGAGCAGGTAATGCAAGTGTTTAGAGAGCTTGGCGGGTATTCTATGGGAAGATCCGATCTGGTCCGAAGAGCCATGTCAAAGAAAAAAGCAGATGTAATGGCAAAGGAAAAAGAAAATTTCATAAACGGAATCACTGATGAGAACGGCAGCATCATAGTTCCGGGCTGTGTCAGAAACGGCATAGATAAGGGTACCGCCGAAAAAATATTTGATGAGATGGCGGAATTCGCAAAGTACGGCTTTAATAAGTCCCATGCTGCCGCATATGCAGTTGTGTCATATCAAACCGCATGGCTGAAATATCACTATCCTGTGCAATTTACCGCAGCCCTCATAACCAGCGTCATGGGAAACAGCAGCAAGGTGGCGGAATACATTCTAAACAGCAGGAAGCTGGGGATAGAAGTCCTTCCGCCGGATGTGAATGAGAGCGATGTCAACTTTGCAGTTAAAGATAACAAAATAAGATTCGGCCTGGCAGCAGTAAAAAATGTGGGCATAAACGCTATCAATTCAATAATAGAAAACAGAACCGAAAAAGGTATTTTCGAAAGCCTTCATGATTTTGTCAATAAGGTGGATCTGGGCGTAGTCAATAAGCGTACCGTTGAAAGTCTCATCAAATGCGGTGCTTTTGACAGCCTGGGCGTATATAGAAGTAAGCTCATGGCAGTATATGAAAGGCTCATGGACTGTGTCCATGATCAGAGAAAGAATAATATAAAGGGTCAGCTATCATTGTTTGATGACAGTATTTGTGATATATCCATAAATCATGATATTTACCCTGCCCTGGATGAGTATCCTAAAAATATTATGCTGGCCATGGAAAAAGAAATGCTGGGTCTTTATATCAGCGGTCATCCGCTTTTGGAGTATAAAGAAGAACTGGACTACAAAACGAGCATCAATACAGCGGAATTGATAAAAGAACCTTCAGAAAATATAGATGTTGACGAGGATATTTTTGAACTGGACGAAAAAAGAGTCATAATGGGAGGCATATTAGAATCAATAAAGACGAAAACTACAAAGAATAACAGCATGATGGCCTTTGCGCAGCTTGAAGACTTATATGGATCTATAGAGATGATTATCTTTCCAAAAACCTATGAGAATTATAAGGAGCTTCTCAAGCCTGATAATATAATTCTGGTAGAGGGCAGGATAAGTATAAAAGAAGAGGAGAGTGCAAAAATAATCTGTGAGAAGATCTCCCTTTTAAATAAAGACGATAAAAGCTTGCCTAATAAGAACAAAATGTTTGAAAAGCTGTATATTAAAATTGATTCGGAAAAAAATCCGGGACTGCTGAACTCAGTAAAAAAGATTCTTGAGAAAAATAGAGGTGATCAACCTGTCTATGTGGTTGATGAAGCCAGAAAGGCCAAGCAAAGCTCAAGAGTTATGCGGGCGCCGCGAAGCATATGGGTCACAATCAACGATACCCTGATTGAAGAATTAAAAAAAACTTGTGGAGATCAATGTGTTGCCTTGAAATAATTTAAGTATTACATTAAACTTAGGATTAGGGAATAGTCCGTGAACTAAAGGAGGCATCATGTATGTGGACAGTAATATATATTGCTAAAAACAAGAAATCGGCCGAAAAGACAGAACAGCTTCTGACGCAGGAAGGCATGCTTACGAAAATCCAGCCTGTTAGCAAAGGGGCTGCTCAGGAAGATGGTTATTTTGAGGTTTTGGTGCCGGAAGGCGAAGCTGAGGAAGCACAAAACATAATATATGAATCAGGGTATTAAGGCAGACCGCTGGGGTCGGGGAGGCGGAAACCAGGTCAAGTCACTGAACTTCACAAAAAATCACTGAAGGTTTGATAATGGTAGTTACTGTTCATAAATAAAAAAGCGTATGCCGTCATTCTGAGTGAAATCGATAATCTTAACTGGAATGACAGCTTTGTAGAATGTTTAGCGCTTTATATGTAGAAACCAATGAACAATAAAAAGAGGAATCCGGATAATTAACAAAAACCTCTAAAAAATTGAAATGGTAAATAAAAAATCTTTCTGTGTTTTTTGTGAAAAATTCCGTGTCTTTCAGTGGTT
>DPSW01000038.1:4214-4735 GCA_003527145.1 Clostridiaceae bacterium
CATATAACGGGGCAAAGATATATGGTATAAAAAGAGGATTTAACGGGCTTATACACGGAGATGTCATAGAGATGAACCTTTCTTCTGTGGCAGATATCATCCACAGGGGAGGAACTATACTAAGAACTGCCAGATGTGAAGAATTCCAGACTGCAGAAGGACTGCAAAAAGCAGTAAATATTGCGGATGTGTTTGATTTCGACGGCATAATTGTAATTGGCGGCGACGGATCCTTCAGAGGCGCCAAAGAGCTGTCAAAGAAGGGCATAGCCTGCATAGGAGTGCCGGGGACTATAGACAACGACCTGGCTTATACTGATTTCACAATAGGCTTTGATACGGCAGTGAACACAGTGCTTGATGCTATAAATAAAATAAGGGATACCACAACATCCCATGAACGGATAAGCATAATAGAGGTAATGGGCCGAAACTCCGGAGATATTGCCCTGTATTCAGGCTTGGCGGGAGGTGCTGAAAGCATCATAGTGCCGGAGGTGGAATACACCTGTGATGATGTC
>DPSW01000387.1:0-1007 GCA_003527145.1 Clostridiaceae bacterium
AAAAATGTGCTACATTTATACTTACAGGTGACAAGACAGGTGTAAATACATTTGAGGAGGTAAAAAATTGGACAGGAAGTTTTCGATTAAGAGTTATCTTATAGACACATTGGGATCTATGGCCTTGGGCCTCTTTTCGTCGCTTATTGTAGGACTTATACTTGATCAAATGGGCTCCAAGCTTGGAATAAGCATACTTATAGACTTAGGCAGAGTTGCAAAATTTCTCATGGGGCCAGCTATAGGCATTGCTGTGGCATACGGCAGAAAAGCACCTGCTTTGGCGGTGTTTTCCTCTGCAGTCACAGGGGCTTTGGGTGCGGGGACAGTATTTTTAAATGCGGCTAATCAATACGGAATAAGGGTAGGAGAGCCTATGGGAGCTTTTATCGCTGCCCTTGTAGGCGTTGAAGTAGGTAAATTGATATCGGGAAAGACAAAGGTGGATATAGTGCTGGTTCCTTCCTCCGTGATCATAGCGGGAGGCATCGCAGGCAAATATATATCACCTGTGGTATCGGCCATAATGACTGCTTTGGGCAGCATAATAAATACCGCCACCGTAATGAATCCCATACCCATGGGCATATTNNGGCATATTGGTCTCTGCTATCATGGGCATTGTATTGACGCTACCCATAAGCAGTGCAGCATTAGCCATAGCTCTCGGACTTAAAGGGTTAGCAGCAGGAGCGGCAACCGTGGGCTGCTGTACCCAAATGGTAGGATTTGCTGTTGCCAGCTATAGGGAAAACAAATTGGGAGGCCTCATAGCCCAGGGATTAGGCACGTCCATGCTCCAAATGCCAAATATAATAAGAAACCCTATGATATGGATTNNATATTAGGACCGCTGTCCACTACTTTGTTCAGGATGGAAAATGTTCCGGAGGGCGCGGGCATGGGGACCAGCGGACTTGTAGGTCAGTTCGGGACTTTTGCTGCCATGTCCGGTACAAACGGCGGGACAGTGATATTGGTGAAAATATTGATACTTCAGGTATTGC
>DPSW01000387.1:1042-2181 GCA_003527145.1 Clostridiaceae bacterium
AAAAATGGGGATATGAAATTGAATTTATAGAAGGCCTTTGTGTAAAGTTACTGTATAAAGAATAAAAATAAATTTCAATTGCTTTGACCTACATTTTATGTTGTGTTAACATAAAATGTAGGGTTTTTATTCAAAAATTCTAGCAGATCAAAAGCTTGCATAACGAGTTATTCTAATGGCTATAAACATTGAATTTTCATAGTTTATTTTAATATTGTTTNNAAATTCTTGTTGTTACTTTGGCAGAGCCTATTGGTAAACAATATAGAGATGAGCTGAAGAGGTTTTTTGACGATGTTATAACCATTGATTATATGATTTGCAGTTCAAGTAATATTAAAGCTGCTTACGATTATGATTTGATTTTGATTTCAAATTATGATTTAGTTAATGAAATTAAAGAATATATTAACCCCAAATCCAAAATACTAAAAATAATAAAAAACATAAATCCAAAAGGGCTTGAAAAGATAGAGAACATTCCGTACGGGGAGGCTGCTTTGGTAGTTAATGTGGGACCAAAGAGTGCGTCCGAGAGCATTCATCTTATATATTCACACGGCAGGACAGATTTAGATCTTTATCCATATTATCCTGGAATAAAAGAATATGTTGATACTGAAATTGTGATTACACAGGGAGAGCCGGATATATTTTTAAACAAGGATAAACATATTATTGACATATATGCTACGGTAATCGATGCGCAGATATATTGGGATATAATATTGTATTTTGGTTTGCCTAAAGACAGGTATGGTAAAAAGCTTGCAGAGATGAGCATCGTCAACAGAAACTCTAATGAGGGCTTTTCATACATAATGAGCGAAAAGGTTATCCAAGATAACGTTATAAACGCACTTTTTGAAAATTTGAATGAGGGTATTATAATATTTGATTCAGACGAAGTCATCATAAACAGCTCGTCTATCGTGCAAAAATTCATGNNATGATGTATTGCCTATATACAAAGACCAGCTAGGCAGGAATGAAGAGGTACTCATTTCGGTAAATAATAATGTGCTTATCTGTAGTACTGTTCGCAATATCACTCTTGGTAACAAAGATATAGGCCTAATCATTTTGAAAAGATATGACGACATGCAAATCAAGATGTATAAGCATACAAAGCAATTGAC
>DPSW01000387.1:2228-9097 GCA_003527145.1 Clostridiaceae bacterium
GAGAGAGCGGAACAGGCAAGGAGATATTTGCGCATGTAATTCATGAAAATTCCTTCCGAAAAGATAAACAATTTATGGCGATAAACTGTGCGTCAATTCCTGAAAATTTGCTGGAAAGCGAATTTTTTGGATATGAGGAAGGCTCGTTTACAGGAGCTAAAAAGGGCGGTAAAATGGGAATATTTGAGCTGGCTGACGGAGGGACCTTGTTCTTGGATGAAATAGGAGAAATTCCTCTTCATCTTCAAAACCGGCTTCTTCGTGTACTTCAGGAAAAAGAGGTAACAAGAGTAGGGGGAAACAGTGTTATTCCCATAGATGTGAGAGTTATTGCAGCGACAAATGTGGATCTTAAAAATCAGGTAAGGCAAGGTTTGTTTCGTAAGGATTTATTTTACAGAATTTGTGTTTTACCGCTGAATATTCCTCCGCTAAGAGATCGGGGCAGTGATGTTTTCGAAATTTTTGATAGATTTTGCAAGGATTATTCTTACAAAATGAACTTGAGCGATGAGGTAAAAGAACATTTTCTTAATTATTCTTGGGAAGGTAATATAAGGGAACTAAGAAACTGCTTTGAATATCTTAAGCATTTGGGCAAAAAAACAATATATTATGACGATCTGCCGGAAACATTTAAAATGGATGTACCTTTTGCTGAAAAGGTTAGCAGTGTGGTTAAACTAGAAGAGAATAGTAGGGATGTAGAAATTGAAATATTAAATATTATAAAGGACGAAAACTCCCAAAACAGAAAAATTGGCAGAAAGAAAATATCTGAGTTGCTTTGTAAAAAGAATATTTTCATGAGCGAGCAAGAGGTTAGGAAAAAGCTATTAGAACTTAAAGATAAAAATTTGGTAGATGTTACAAAGGGAAGAGGTGGAACAAGGATAACAGATAAAGGTATAAAGCATCTGATGCCTNNAAAAACTGTAACAAGTGTATCTGTTTTACCAAATGATACAATTGTTACAGTTTTTTTATTCTGTATTATAGCTTTGTAAAAGTATAGTTATAAGCTAGCAAGAAAAGATCGATTTATTTCATAAAAACTGTTTTCCCTATACGAAATTTATTGTAGGGTTGTTCGAAAAGGCCAATGCTGTTGGTTTGCTCATTGCACTAAAATGAAATTTAATGCTGGAAGCTTATCTAATTAGCCGCAAAAGTTGAAAATTGGACAAAGTCTTGAAGATTCTATGACTTGGCATATTATTTGCTGAACATATTAATGCAAGATGGAAATATAGATATGCAAATATTTATTTATTGTGATTCTTTAAACTTTACTTTATACACAATAACAGTTTGATGCCAAGGAGGATAATAATGGATGTGATGAGAAAAAGTTGCGGTAAACATGCTGTAGTTTCTACTGCAAGGATAGAGGCTTCTAAAATAGGCATTGAAATATTCAAAAACGGCGGTAACGCGATAGATGCAGCTGTGGCTGTGGGTTTTGCTTTGGGAGTATGTGAGCCAAGCACTTCAGGGCTTGGAGGCGGAGGCTTTATGATGATAAAGGACAAGACCCTTAGTGAGCCCATTGTAATTGATTTCAGAGAAAACGCACCTCGAAATGCAAACGAAGATATGTGGAAATTTAGCGAGGATGGAAAGGTACAAAATAAAGAAAATCAGATTGGCGGCAAGTCGGTTGCTGTTCCGGGTGAGGTTGCAGGTCTTTTGTATGCGCTTGAGAAATATGGAACTATGTCTGCAGAGGAGGTGATTGGTCCTGCTGCAGAACTCGCCGAAAAAGGGTTTGTAGTTACAGAGATGATGCAAAAACACTTTACTGAATATGAAGATTATCTTAGAATGTGTCCCGGCAGCGCAGATCTATATTTCAAAAAAAATAAAATTAAGGTCGGGAAAATTTGTAGGAATAAAGATCTTGCTAATACATTGAAAAACATAGCGAAATATGGCGCTTATTGGTTTTACAAAGGCGAGCNNATTATAGATTGCGTGAAACAAAGAGGCGGTGTTATGACAGCTCAGGATCTGGAAGAATATAAGATAACTGTTAGAAAGCCTGTTGTGGGCAGCTATAGAGGATATAAAATTTATTCAAACTCGCTTCCGAGCTCGGGGGGTGCACACATTATTCAGACTCTCAATATACTGGAGAATTTTGATATAGGGAGTATGGAGGTCAATAGCGCCGAATATTTGCATATTTTTTCAGAGGCATTTAAAAAGGTTTATACTGACCGTGCAAAGAATATGGCAGACGGTGACTTTTATGAAGTCCCCATAAAAGGCATTACCTCAAAAGAATACGCAAAGAGGATAGCCGGCGGAATCATGCCGCACAGATGTATCAAAATAAGCATAGAGGATCCATGGAAGTATGAACATGCTGATACAACGCATTATTCTATAGGCGACAGCGAGGGTAATATGGTTTCGGTAACAAAGACAATTAATCATTTTTGTGGGTCATGTATGGTTCCCGAGGGAACAGGGTTTATTTTGAACGACACAATGAGCGATTTCTCGGTAGTAAAAGGAGATATTAATGCGGTTGAACCANNGTTTAAAAAGCCTCTGAGCACCATGAGTCCTACAATTATTATGAAGGATAATAAACCTTTTGCTATATTGGGTTCACCGGGAGGTGAGCGTATTATATGTAATGTAGTTCAGGTTATTTCCAAGCTGATTGATCACAAAATGAGTATAGATGCTGCTATAGATTCTGCAAGAATTACAGAAAACGTTAAATGCAAAATATTTTATGAAGGCAGAATAGATCGAAAGGCAATAAAGCAGCTTCAGGCTTTGGGACATGAAACGGAAAAAGTCCTGGATTATGATATAAGGATGGGCGGTGTGCAAGGAGTTGTATACATGGACGACGGTGCCATAGAAGGAGCAGCTGATCCGCGCAGAGACGGAGAAGCAATAGGATATTGACAGGAGGCTGAAGCAATGCTTAGAGATACCTATATTGAAGTCGATCTAGACAGATTAGCTCATAATGTGAAAGCCATACGAGAAAGAGTGGGGAATCATGTTTGTATTTGTGCCGTTGTCAAAGCGGATGCTTATGGGCACGGCAGCATAGAATGTGCAAAGACTATTATGGAAAGCGGAGGCGACTATCTGGCAGTTGCGGCTCTGACAGAAGCGTTGGAACTGAGACAAGTTTATCCCGATTATAGAATATTCATTATGGGGTATACCTCTGATGAAAATTTAAAATATGTTGTAAAAAACGATATAACACAATGCATATTTACATATGAACAGGCTTTATTGCTTGATAAATTGGGCAGAGAATATAACAGGAAGCCCAAAATTCACATAAAGTATGATACCGGCTTTAACCGCATTGGCTTTAGAGATTGCGAAGAAAGCATAGAGAAAATTAAAGAAATCGTAAAGTTAAGAAATATTGAATGTGAGGGTATTTTCTCTCATTTTGCTCTGGTTAACGACGATGAAAACAAAAGACAGTTCAATGCATTTACAACGGCGGCCGAGAGAATAGAAAGTGCTGGTTTTAAATTTGGGTATAAGCATATATGTGACAGTATCGCGGCTATAGACTATCCGGAATTTTGCCTTAATATGATTCGACCGGGAGCTATTCTCTATGGGATGAAATCTTTTAGAAAGAACGATCTGGACATAAAGCAGGTAATGAAGTTTAAGACAAAAATAGCATACATAAAGTCTCTTAAGAAGGGAGAGGGTGTCAGCTATAATCATAAGTACAAGGCTCAAAGAGATATGCTTTTAGCTACGATTCCTGTAGGTTATGCAGATGGTTTTCCAAGAAACATGTTCGAAGTCGGTGAGGTTACAGTGAGAGGGATGAGGGTTCCTGTTGCAGGAGTTATCTGTATGGATCAGTGCATGATAGATGTGACGGATGTTGAGGGAGTCGGTGCAGGCGACGAGGTTATAATATACGGCGACGAAGAGGAGAATGCCGTTACATTTGCAGAGGCTTCGCAAAAAGGGGGCACCAACAAAAATGAACTGCTTTGCAGATTTACCAGAAGAACTCCCAGGGTATATATTCGTAACGGTATAAGAATTAAAAAATTAAACTATTTGCTGCCTGATTTGCCAAAAGAGGATTATTAAATAAGCTTTTGACTCAAAACACGATCAGAAAGGAATGATCAGCAACATGGATATCAAAAAGAGTATATTAGATATAATACCGGAAGTGATAAGGATAAGAAGAGAATTCCATGCCCACCCCGAGCTCAGCGGTGAAGAGATAGAAACAAATAAAATGATTTGCTGGTATCTTGATGAATACGGAATAGAGTATAAATCGGGTTATGCAGGCTACGGGGTGGTTGGAATCGTAAGAGGCACCCAGGAAGGAAAGACTGTTGGAATAAGAGCGGATATAGATGCTTTGCCTATCTGTGAAAACAACGACTTGGAATACAAATCGGTAAATGAAGGCGTCATGCATGCGTGTGGACANNCTTGGGGCTGCGATTATTCTCAAAAAGATGGAGCATGAGCTGAGGGGAAATGTTAAGTTTTTCTTCCAACCTCAAGAGGAGGCAATCGGCGGCGCAGAACCTATGATTAAAGAAGGCTGTTTAGATGATCCAAAAACAGATCATGCAATTGGTCTGCATGTTATGCCGAATGTACCAACAGGAAAAGTCGAGATCAGATACGGAAAGCTAAATGGAAATACAGGAAATGTAGAAATCATCGCAANNAGCAGCACATATTATTACCGCGCTGCAGACGATGGTCAGCAGAAATATATCACCATTAAATTCTGTTGTACTGACTATCGGAAAGATAAACGGCGGCGAGAAGAATAACATAATCGCAAAAGAGGTTGTATTGTCAGGTACACTTAGAGCACTTGATATGCAGACAAGGAATAAAGCCAAAGAAATTATAAAAAGAATAGCCGAAAACGTTGCAATAGGCTTGGGCGGAAGTGCAGAGGTTGATTTTAGGGATGGTTATATTGCGCTTATTAACGATGACAGCGTTATGAAGGTTGTAGAGAAAACAGCAATTGAGGTTGTAGGCAGGGAGAATATTTTATATAAAGAATTTCCTAGTCTTGGCGGCGAAGATTTTTCCTATTTCGCCGATAGAATACCGTCGGCATTTTTTCATTTAGGATGCGGAAATGAGGAGCTTAAAACCACTGCACCCTTGCATAGTGATAAATTTGCACTGGATGAAGATTGCATGAAAACAGGCATCGAGATGGAAGTAAGAACAGTATTGAAACTGCTCGGACAGAATTTATAACTGTTTTTATTAAAGAAACGGGGATGATGATGATGGATAATTATTATTCACAGCTAAAAAGCAGCAAAACAGAAGAAGCAGGTCGTACAGCTTATAGCAATGTCGGTATGGTAGCAACCGCTCATTATGACGCCTCAAGGTTAGGGGCCCAAATCCTCGATAAGGGTGGTAACGCTTTTGATGCTGCGGTTGCAGCAGGATTTNNGATTTGCTCTCGGCGTATGTGAGCCGAATGCTTCGGGACTAGGTGGCGGTGGTTTTATGACTGCTCACTGCGCGGCCGAAAAACGAAACATATTTGTGGACTTTCGTGAGGTTGCGCCTATGTCGGCAAAGCCCTCCATGTGGAAAATCGGTGAGGATGGAGACGTGATAGGCAAAGAAAAGGAAGAGGGCGGAAAATCCATATGCGTACCCGGCGAAGTTGCAGGCTTATGTTATATATTAGAGAAGTACGGCACAATGTCTTTGCAAGAAGTGCTGGATCCTGCAATTGAGCTTGCAAAAGATGGAGTAGTAATTTCAGAAGCATTACAGGAAGATTTAAAATCAAATCACGATATGTTTGCAAGGTTTGCCGAAGATGGTAATGTGTTTTTAAAGGATTATGAGGTTGGCGAACGCTTACCTAATCCTGCACTTGCAAATACTCTTTCCAGAATAGCAAAGGAGGGTGCAGATGCCTTTTATAGAAGTGATTTAACCGATATAATGATTAAAAGTCTTAATAAACATGGCGGAAACTTTACAAAAGAAGATTTTACTAGCTTTAAGGTTAGAGAGCTTACGCCGCTCAGCGGTAATTACAGAGGTTATGACATTATATCATCTCCGCCGCCAAGTTCAGGAGGAACACACATTCTTGAAATGCTCAATATTCTGGAGAATTTTGAAATCGGGAAATTAGATTACCATTCAGAAGAGCATATTCACCTTCTTTCAGAGGTATTTAAAATGTGCTTTGCTGATAGAGCAAAATATATGGGGGACCCTGATTTTGTAAAAATTCCTATGAAAGGACTTCTCTCAAAGGAATATGCAGCAAAGAGGGCAGGGTCATATAGCTTAGATAATATAGCGCCTGCTGAATCAGATAACCCGTTTAAGTTTGAAACATGCGATACTACTCATATCTCTATTGCGGACAAGTATGGAAATGTAGTGGCTATAACCAAGACTATAAGTGCCTTTTTTGGTTCAGGTGTAGTACCTGAAAATACCGGAGTGATTATGAACTGCCAAATGAGGGGCTTCTTCGTCGGGGAAGGCAAAAGCAACTCGGTAGGCGGGGGTAAAAAGCCACTGAGTTCTATGAGCCCAACTATCATATTAAAAGACGGAAGGCCTTTTGCGGTTTTGGGCACTCCGGGAGGCAACAGGATTATAAGCACTATGGCGCAGGTTATTTCAAACCTTATAGATTTTGGAATGGATATTGAAAGCGCTATCAGAGCTCCCCGCTTTTACAATGATGTTATGGATTTGCTGCACTATGAAGCTCGTATAGACGAAAAAGTCATAAAAAGCCTTGCGGACAAAGGTCAGGAGATCAAAAAGCTTAAAGATTGGGATCGTTTTGTAGGTGGAGTACAAGGGATATATTATCACAA
>DPSW01000387.1:9154-22882 GCA_003527145.1 Clostridiaceae bacterium
AGCTATTATCAATTATTTTATCAGTGTCTATGCTTGTTTTATTGGTGGGGTGCGGACCCCAAGACAACAAAGCGTCAGATGCTTCAGGCGAAAAAACTATAAAAGAGACCCTTACTGTAGTTCTCTCAAGTGAACCAGTTAACCTTAACCCCCAAGTATGCAACATGCTTAATGCTTACGTTGCCGAATTCCTGATNNTGGCAACATCGTACCTAACCTTGCGACTAGCTGGGAGATGATCGACGATACACATATTCGCTTTAAGCTTCGTGATGATGTGTACTTTTCAAATGGGGAACAGATGAAAGCATCTGATGTTGTTTACACCATAAGTCGTTGTGTTAATTCTCCTGTAACAACATCCACATATAAGTTTTTCGATGATGTAAATACTGTTGCGGAGGATGATTTTACAGTTGTTATAGCATTAAAGCAGCCCTTTGCAGCTGTTTACAGTTTGTTGACGCATGCTTATAGCAGTATAGTTTCCAAGAGCTATGTTGAAAAAGTCGGAGATGATGAAGCTGGTCTTAAACCTGTAGGCACAGGCGCTTATACACTTGATAAATGGACATCAGGTTCTGCACTTCTGTTGAGACGTAATGACAAATATTGGGGAGAGAAGGGGGCTTCTAAATTTATCGAATTAAAGGTTATTACAGAATCTGCTAACCGTGCAATAGAGCTTGAAACAGGAGCTGCAGATATAGTTCTTGATGTCACTACTAACGATGCAAGCCGTATCGAAGCTGCAGAGAACCTTAAGCTAATTTGCGGCCCCAGCTTCAGGACTACATTTATCGGCCTCAATTTAGGCAAAGAAGAGACAGGCAATCCAAAAGTTCGTGAAGCTCTTGCCTACGCGCTTGATATTGAGGCACTTGCTGATGCAGTTTATGAGCAATACGGCACAGTTGCAGACAGCATTATGTCAAACACTGTCGCTGGTTATAAAGCTGTAAGAAAGCATGAGTATAATGTTGAAAAAGCTAAAGCATTGCTTGCAGAAGCGGGTTATCCTAATGGAATCACACTGTCCGGCAGAACTCAAACTATTGTGGAATTTAAAACTATAGCTGAAGTTGTTCAGAATATGTGGGCGGATGCAGGAATTAAAGCAGAAATCCAGGTTTTAGATAAAGCTACATACAGTGAAAAAGGCAAAGAAAATGGAGGCACAAATATCACTGTTACAGCACAGACAGCAACCACTGGTGACGCTTATCAAGCAATTGGCACCATATTCTCAACAAATTCGACCAGTGGAATAATAAATTCAAGCGACAAAGATCTTGAAGATATGATCGAACAAGCTTCCTCTACATACGACGATGCTGAACGCAATGAATTGTATGCAAAGACTCAGGATTATATTGTTAATAACTACTATGCTATACCAATCGCATTTACGAGCATTATAACAGGCACGGCAAACGAGGTGCAGAATTATGTTCATAGCCCTGCAAACTCTCCTGATTTAACCTACGTTTATGCTTATGCAAAATAAACTTAAAAAGATATTATTGTAATACTGTGATACACTCCCAGCAGGGCGGATAAAAAGCTTTGCTGGGACTGTGAATCAATAGCCGTAAAACAACGATACTTTGGAAAGGAAACCAAATATGTTAAAATACGCTGTCAAACGTTTATTGATGTTAATTCCTGTTTTACTTGGCGTCACACTTATTATTTTTACTATGCTTTATTTTACACCGGGTAATCCAGCGGAAATATTGCTTCCCGATGACGCGACTGCTGAGCAAATCGCATTGAAAGAGGAGGAGCTTGGTCTTAATGACCCGTTTGCCGTTCGATATCTTAACTATCTGAAAGATATTGTCACTAAAGGTGATTTCGGCACTTCTTACACTACAGGCAGACCCGTTTCAGAGGAAATACTGGCGCGATTCCCTCGAACAATAAAACTTGCAACGGCAAGTATTATTGTTGCTATAGCAATGGGTGTTTTGTGCGGTATTATTTCTGCGACACGTCAATATTCAATTTTTGACAAGATAGCCGTCGGTGTGTCAATGATAGGCGTTTCAATGCCGAACTTCTGGCAGGGGCTTCTGAACATTTTGATCTTTTCTGTATGGCTTGGCTGGCTTCCGGCTTCTGGATTCGGCGGCTGGAAATATTGGGTTTTGCCTGCTCTGACAATTGGGACCTCATCTTCAGCCAACATAATGCGTATGACTCGTTCTACGATGCTTGAGGTTGTTCGTCAGGACTATATACGTACAGCAAGGGCTAAAGGTCAGACTGAGCGTGTCATTCGTTACCACCACGCACTTAGGAATGCAATGATTCCCATTGTTACCGTTATTGGTAATTCCTTCGGCAGTATGCTGAGCGGTGCGGTTATAACAGAATCAATATTTGCTATTGCAGGCTTAGGCAAGCTTCTTGTTGATGCTATCAATGTAAGAAATTATCCTATGGTTCAGGGCTGTGTATTGTTCATTGCACTTATCCATGCTGTTGTAAACCTGGCAGTTGACCTTCTGTATGCATTTATAGACCCGAGGATTAAATCACAGTACAGTGCTAAAACAAAAAAATCCAAGAGGGTTAAAGAAATTGCAAAGGAGGCGGTGTAGGATGAAAAATACTGATGCAAAAAGGAAAAACAACAGTATGTGGTCGCAAGCATGGAAACGCCTAAAGCGCAACAAAACTGCCATGTTTGGGCTAGCTTTGCTCATTCTTGTTGTTTTGGGAGCAATTTTTGCAGGTGTGGTTGCTCCCGAAGGTTACGATGCTCAAAATCTGAGGAATCGCTTTATAGCACCGAGTGCCTCACATATTTTCGGTACAGATCAATATGGGCGTGATATTTTGGTCAGAGTTTTATATGGCGCCCGTATCTCGTTGAGCGTTGGGTTTTCAGCTGTTGTACTATCGGTTACCATTGGAACGATAATAGGTGCTTATGCCGCTTATTACGGAAAAAATGTAGATAATATTCTAATGCGTTTTATTGACATCTGGATGGCTATTCCAAATATCTTGCTTGCAATTTCAGTTATGGCGGCTCTTGGCGCAAGTGTTAACAATCTGGTTATTGCAATTGCAATCGGCGCCATACCAGGGCATGCCAGAATAGTGAGAAGTGCAGTTTTGTCAGTAATAAATCAAGAGTTTATAGAAGCTGCGGTATCCAACGGTGCAAGTGACTTTAGAATTATCACCCGTTATATTTTGCCCAATTGTTTAGCACCAATAATTGTACAAGCTACTATGAGTGTCGCTAAAGCCATACTTTCCGCATCAAGCCTCAGCTTTATCGGTCTCGGTGTGCAGCAGCCCATACCTGAGTGGGGTGCGATGCTTAGTGTGGGAAGGACTTACATTCGTGATTATCCATGGATTATTACCTTTCCGGGGCTTGCTATCATGATAACAATTTATGGGATCAACCTATTTGGCGATGGTCTTCGTGATGCATTGGACCCTCGTCTAAAACATTGAGGTGTGAAATATGAAGGAAAAATTGCTGGAAATAAATAATTTAACAGTTCAATATGTGGTAGAGAATGAGGTTGTAGAGGCAGTAAATAATGTTTCGTTTACTCTCAATCGCGGTGAAACACTTGGTCTGGTAGGTGAAACAGGTGCAGGTAAAACGACGCTTGCACTCAGCATCTTAAGGCTTATACCTGATCCTCCAGGAAAAATAGTAAGCGGGAAAATAATCTTCAACGGAAAAAATATAATGGAATGTTCCGATAAAGAGATGCGTAAAATTCGCGGTGAAAAAATCAGTATGATTTTTCAAGACCCTATGACCAGCTTAAACCCTGTTTTAACGGTTGGCGATCAGATTACCGAGATGATTCGCCTACATGACAAGGTCAGCCGTACCGAAGCTGCCCGCCGTGCTGTTCAGGCTTTGGAGTCGGTTGGCATTCCCGGTGAACGCTATTTGGAGTATCCACACCAATTTTCAGGCGGCATGAAGCAGCGTGTTATAATTGCAATTGCTTTGGCTTGTAATCCTGAACTGCTTATAGCCGATGAGCCGACGACTGCTTTGGACGTAACAATTCAGGCGCAGGTTCTTAATTTGATGGTGAATCTCAAAGAAAAAATGAATACATCTTTGCTGCTCATCACTCATGACTTGGGTGTTGTTGCTGAAACCTGCGATAAGGTTGCAATTGTATATGCAGGAGAAATTGTTGAATATGGTACGCTTGAGCATATATTCAATAATCCCTGTCATCCGTACACATTGGGCTTATTCGGTTCCCTTCCGAGTCTGGATCACGATGTGAAGCGTTTGAAACCTATTCCTGGGATGATGCCTAACCCTGCCGATCTTCCAGTTGGATGTAATTTCATGGAAAGATGCAGTCAGAGAATGGATAGTTGCAAGATGAAAAAACCTGCAACTATCGAGGTAGAGCCTGGACATTTTGTGAAATGCTATAGGGCAGGGAAGGAGATGACTGAAAAATGAGTATCTTGTTAGAGGTTGAAAATCTAAAGAAATATTTTAATACACCCAAGGGAACTTTGCATGCAGTTGATGGAGTAAGCTTTAAGCTTGAAAAGGGCAAAACTTTGGGGGTTGTTGGAGAGTCAGGATGCGGGAAGTCAACTTTAGGGCGTACAATTATTCATCTTCTCGAAAGCACTGACGGAAAGATTCTCTTTGAAGGCAAGGATGTTACACATCCAAGCAAAAGCCAGTTAAAAAGCCTAAGACGAGAAATGCAGATGATTTTTCAGGATCCATTTTCATCTCTTAATCCACGTATGACGGTGGAACGGATAATTGCCGAACCTTTGCTAATCTATAAACAATATGCCGGCAAAGAGGAAACCTATAAGCAGGTAAGAAAGCTTATGGATACCGTAGGTATATCACAACGTATTGCCAACAGCTATCCTCACGAACTAGACGGCGGACGCAGACAGCGTGTAGGCGTTGCACGTGCTTTGGCACTTGAGCCTAAGCTCATTGTATGTGATGAGCCTGTTTCAGCGCTTGATGTTTCAATTCAAGCTCAAATTCTTAATCTGATGCAGGATCTTCAGGAGGAGTTCGGCTTGACATATATCTTTATCACGCATGATATGTCGGTTGTTAAGCATATTTCTGATAATATTCTTGTAATGTATATGGGTACTCCATTTGAATTTGCAGAGAGCAAGGAGCTGTTTAAAAACCAGTATCATCCTTATACAAAGGCATTGCTGTCGGCGGTTCCTGTTCCGTCAATTAAATNNATAAGAAAAAGCCGGATATTTTAAAAGGTGAAATCAGTTCACCGATAAATCCGCAGCCAGGATGTCGATTTGCTTTAAGATGCTCACATAGACAAGATGTATGCTTACAGCAAAACAATCCGTTAATGGAGCTATCTCCAAATCATTTTGTATCCTGTGCAAGGGCTTGCGAGTTAAATACAGTATTGATGTAAAATCATTCAGCTTCTTTTTAAGCAGCAATGAATAACCAATAGATAATAGCTATAGCAAAAAAGAGAAAAAGTAGTCTGTATGGATGAAATAAGTAAATAAGCCGTTATTAATAAGTTGCATGCTAATGAAGCTTCAGAAGCTCCAGTGCGTGTACAAGAGAAAGAAGATATACGAGTACTTTCCATGGGAAGCAGATGAAGCTGAGGTATCCCTACAGCAAATTCAATTTATAAACGCTATCAAAAGGTTTGAATATTTTGGCTTATGATTGTATAATTTACTTATCATGAGCCATATTCTTTTTTTGGAGGGATAACGATGAAAGGTAAAGGAACTTGGAAGCTCAAGGGCCTTGCAATAATATTAATCTTGCTGGTTATGGTTATTGCCGTATTTGCAACTTTGTCCGGTTATTTAATCGATTTTCAGTGGTTTGGAGAGTTGGGCTTCAGAGAAGTATTTTTTAAAAAGCTCTTCACTCAAATTAAATTTTTTATACCTTCCTTGATAGTTAATTTTGCTTTATTTTATGTATTCATGAAATCTATCAACGCTCATTCAATAAAGAGGAGCGGAGCAATACTATCGTCGCAGGAAAGCAAAACAAGGAACAGGGTGTTCATTATTGTTTCAGGTCTGATTTCCGTCATATTTTCCATAGCCTTTGTTACAGAGGTATGGTATGATTTTTTGATATTTATCAACAAAACGGCATTTAATATAAAAGATCCGATTTTTGGATACGATATCGGTTTTTATATATTCACGCTGCCGTTCTTGAATAAGCTCTATGGATTTTTGCTGGGCATTATAGCTTTCTTTGCCATAATAACCTNNTTGCTGATTTCTCCAAAACAGCAGGATGTAGGCATAGAGGATGGTTTTAATGTCCGTCGAATAAGAAGTGTGTCCTATAAGGATGTATTGATCGCAGCTTGGAAGCAGCTATCCTTCTTGGGAGGGATATTTTTTCTGCTGCTGGCTTTCGGTTTTTATCTCAGGAGCTTCGAATTATTGTATTCTACCAAGGGCATAGCCTTTGGAGCAGGATATACCGATATCCGTGTGAGTCTGCCCTTCTACTATGTATATATTGCTGTTTCAATTATAACTGCAATATCCTTTATGGTTTCATACAAAGGCAGAAAGCCTAAGCTAGCCATATTCGGCCCCCTTATCCTTGTCGCGGCTATATTATTATCCGGNNTGTATCCACCGCGGTACAGAACCTTATAGTGACTCCAAACGAGTCGGCAAAGGAAGAAAAATATATTCAGCATAACATAGATTATACTAATTATGCTTACGGCCTTGACAAGGTGGAGGAAAAGGAGTTTGGGGTAGCTCAAAACCTTGTAAGGCAAGATATTGAGGAAAACAGAGTAACCATAGACAATATCCCTGTAAATGATTATAAACCGGCAAAGGATATATATAATCAGATTCAAGGCTTGAAGAGCTATTATCAGTTCAATGATATAGATATAGACAGGTATATGATCGATGGCACCTATAGACAGGTTTTCATATCCTCCAGGGAACTGCAAAGTGCTAATATACCGAAACAGGAGGCAGGAAATACTGCATCCTGGATTAACAGATATCTCAAATACACCCATGGGTACGGGGTGGCAATGTCACCTGTAAACGAGGTAACTCCTTCAGGTCAGCCAAGGCTCTTTGTAAGAGATATGCCGGTTACATCTGAGGTGAATATAAAGGTTGACAGGCCTCAGATATACTTTGGAGAGCTGACAAAGGATTTTGTAATTGTAAATACGAGGGAAAAGGAATTCGACTATCCTGCAAGCAATGCCAATGTAGAAACTCTGTATGAAGGCACAGGAGGCATCAGGCTCACGCTGCCAAATAGGATTATGCTGGCACTGACTCAAGGCAAGATGAACTTTTTGCTTTCCCAGGACATAAACTCCCAAAGCAAAATTTTGCTTCACAGAGAGATAATTGAAAGGGTAAAAAAGATAGCGCCTTTTCTGGCTTATGATGAGGATCCATATATAGTAGTAAGCGAAGGCAAGCTATATTGGATCATCGATGCATTTACTTTAAGCAGCAAATATCCTTATTCTCAGCCAATAAACAAAAACACCAGCAACAATTATATAAGAAATTCTGTAAAGGTTGTATTAGATGCTTATAACGGAAGCGTAGAGTTTTACGCAGCTGATGAGGATGATCCGATACTAAGCACTTATGCCAAGGTGTTCAAAACCATGTTTAAGCCGCTGAGCAGCATGTCCGATGATTTAAGGGCACATCTGAGATATCCTCAGACCCTGTTTGACATACAGACGGATATTTACAGCAAATATCATATAAAGGATGCCAGAGAGTTCTATAATAAAAGCGATATATGGGATATATCAACTCAGATATACGGACCAAGCAGTGCAAGCAGTGAAAGCCAGCTGGTTGAGTCTTCGTACCTTATCATGAAGCTTCCCGACTCAGATAAGGAAGAGTTCATACTCATGGTGCCCTATACACCTCAGGGAAAGAACAATATGATAGCCTGGTTTGCTGTGAAAAATGACGGAGAAAGCTACGGCCAGCTTAAGCTCTATACCTTCCCTTCGGGTAAGATCATAGAGGGGCCTATGCAGGTGGAAGGCATAATAAGCCAGGATGTAGCCATAGGCAATGCCATTAATTTGCTCCAGTCCGGCGGCAATTCCCAGGTTATCAGGGGCAATATGCTTATCATTCCTATAGAGGATTCAATACTATATGTTGAGCCTGTGTATTTGAGGGCCAGCAATGCCAGTGCATTGCCCGAGCTCAAGAAGGTCATAGTATTTTACAGAAATCAAGTAGTTATGGAAGATAGTTTGGAAAAATCTCTGGACAGGATATTCCCGCTGCCGAAGGAAGAAGAGCTTAACGTACCGGAGAAGCCTCAAACACCGCCGGCTCAACCGCCGGCAAACCAGCCAATTGCAGAAGCCGATACGGTTGCAGAGCTTATAATACTGGCCAATGATACCTTTAACCAGGCTCAGGAAGCTATGAAGGCAGGCAATTGGGCCTTGTACGGAGATAAAATAAACGAGCTCCAGGGCATACTCCAAAAGCTGAATAGCTTAGGTGGCGCACTAGTTCAGTGATAAGGTACGGCAGAGCAGGACAAATGAAACAAATAATCGTTAAAATCAGTCTAACTTAAAATAGAAATAATTAAGGTTAACGGGGGACATACTGCAATCACAAATATNNGCTATGGACCCCTGTTCCTTGAATGGGACTTCATTTAGTATAAAAAAGGGGAGTGAGAGATATTGAAGAGATTGACAGCATTAATCTTAGCTATTATATTATTAACCGGCTGCAGCAAGGACATAGAAACTGGTCCCGGCAGCAATGAAACAGAAAAAGTATTGAAGCCCTTCGAGATAGTCATGGCCGTTGGGAGCAGAGAAATATCCTTGAAGGAGAAGCAGGAGGGGTACTTTGACAACCCATTTCGGCTTGATTTCTGGTTTGGCGGCAAGCTAAATATAAAGGATGAGGATCTGAAAAAGTATCTGGTCGTTTCATCCGGGGATGTGAACCCTAAGGCAAGCGTCATACATAGCGACAAAATCGATACGACGAGAATAACCGCTGAATTCAATGAGACTGGGAATCTTCCCGATGAGATAAAAATAACTTTGAAAGCAGGCATCGCCGATGATAAAGGGAGAAAACTTGCTGAGGATATTAGCCTGTCTTTAAAAAAAGAGAAGCAGGTGAATGCATATATAAAGCTGAAAAATGATCCCACAATAAGTTCTGATTCGGGGTTTGACTTTAACTCTTATACTTTGGATGAAAAGGATAAGGATTTTGAAGTCACCTTCAATTATCCGATGAACAGAAAAAGTGTAGAAGAGGCTTTTTTAGACGGCTTCAAATATGTGCCGGAAGAATTTATGGCAAAGGTGGCAATCGCTTGGAAGGATGACAGCAATCTTACAGTCCGTTTTTCTGATATGCAAGCCGGACAATCCTACCCCATAAGCTTTAATGGTGCAAAGACAGCAACGGGTGAGGAATATAAGGAAATTGAAATGAATAAAGCTTTCGGGTTCCTTGTGCAAGAGACCCAGGAGATATCAAAGATAGATGCCAAAGGCAATATTGCCGGAGATATGCCTATTGAGGATGAAATTCTCGAACTGGAGGAAGTATCTCCGGATGGCAAATATGCTTTTGGTTACAGGGTTATTGATAATGGTGGAGATTTCTTCCCTGTAAAGCCTATTTTGCTTGAGCTTGGAGATAATAGCGTTAAGAAGCATTTTCTTAGAGGGTTGGATTATATGCAAAGTATAATATTCGGATGCAAATGGCTGCCGGATAGCAAGAGCTTCTTGATATACGACAGTAAAAGCATATGGCTCTATACAGTGGAAGAAGTGCTGCAGGGCAAGCCAGGCAAGCTTATATTCGAATATGCCGCCGATAAAATGGACTATATAATAGGAGCGGAGATATCCCCCGACGGAAGCATGATCGGGGTGTTCAAATCTGAATATAAGGCTTTTCAAGATAAGGACAGCAAGCAGGTAGACATTTATTATATTGATCTGGAGGGCAAGACCATAGAAAAGTTGGAAGATATTTTCTATCACACCAGCAGCGACGGCTTTCCGATTCCAGTGAAATATTCGTGGAAGGATAATGATATCATTATATCGGAAGGATACAGTCAGAAAAATGATGAAGCAAATGTATATAGTATCAGCTTAAAAGAAAAGAAGACGGCGGTGATAGCCACCAAAGCTTCCAATCCAAGCCTTTTGAATGATGACATCATGATAATAAGAAAGGTAGAATATGATAAGGATAATGGATATATGGCATATGGAGACGGAAATATAATAAATCTGAAGAATAATAACATAGAGGCTGTAATACAAGGGAACCTCACTTATTCTGTCTATGGGCTGGGCAGCAATATAATAGCTTATGAATTGTATGAAGATGATTTCACTACTTATATATATGACAGGGCCCAGCAAAAAGTAATGAAAAAGCATCAGGGAATGCTATTTGGTGCAGNNATGCAATAAAAATAGCCCCGGGTGTAGGGCTATTTTTATTTTCTCATCTTTTGTATTTTAGGAGCTTAATCTATCGTGCTAGATAGATTTTACCCATTGAGCAATGGATTTATTCATCACAATCTTTTTTAAAATTATCGATTTACCTATTGCATTTTTAAAAAAGAGAGTGTATAATAATTCAAAATAGGTAAAACTGGTGACAGGGAAAATGATAAACACTTGGTTGAGAGAGCCTGCGTTTGGTGCAAGCAGGTCCGGGATTTTATCTTATCCACCCTGGAGGGATTGCGAAGAGCAAAACGGGGGCAGCCGTTACACTGCATAGAGAGGATCACTGGATCAATTTGGGTGGTAACGCGGAAGTAAGTCTTTCGTCCCTTTTATGGGACGGAGGACTTTTTTTAACTCACAGGAAAGTATGGATTTGCTTCAATAGATACTTTTCGCTGAATGGGTTTCTTCAGTATATCCAAAAGATCTATTGGTTAATTTGGGTGGCAACACGGAAGAAGAGTCTTTCGTCCCTTTGGGGATGAAAGACTTTTATTTTTTTATTTTAAAAAGGGAGGCAGAAAAATGCACAAAAAACTATTTATTCCGGGTCCTATTGATGTAAAGCAGGATGTGCTGGAGCAAATGACAAGGCCTATGATAGGGCACAGGTCTAAGGAGGCTTCTATACTTCAGAGGAGTATAAGTGAAAAGCTCCAAGAAGTTTTTTATACAAAGGAGCAAATCCTTCTTTCTACTTCTTCAGGCTCCGGACTGATGGAAGGGGCAATCAGATCGTGCACAAGGAAAAAAGCGGCTGTATTTTCTGTAGGAGCTTTTGGAGACCGCTGGTACAAGATGGCAGCATCCAACAATGTGCCGTCAGACAAATTTACCGTTGAGCCGGGAGAAGCAACTAAACCAGAGGCGGTGGACGAAGCTCTTGCAACCGGGAAGTATGATTTGATCACAATTACACATAATGAAACCTCTACAGGGGTCATGAATCCGGTGGAGGAGATTTCAAAGGTGATGAAAAAATATCCGGAGGTCATCTGGTGCCTGGATGCGGTGAGCTCTATGGCAGGAACAAAGATTGAAGTAGATAAGCTAGGTGTAGATATATGCATCACTTCAACTCAGAAATGCTTTGGTATGCCTCCGGGAATGGCCGCAGCATCTATGTCCAAGAAGGCTGTAGAAGCGGCAAAGCAGGTAAAATACAGGGGCGTATATTTGGACCTTTTGGAGCTTTATGAATACATTCAGAAGAAGGATCATCAATATCCATCTACACCGGCAATACCTATAATGTATGCCATGGATTATCAACTGGATAAGATCTTGTCCGAGGGACTTGAAAAAAGATTTGCCAGGCATTTAGAGATGGCTCAATATGTAAGGGCCTGGGCTAAGAAGAATTTTGAGATTTTTCCCAAAGAAGAGTATACCTCAAATACGCTGACCACCGTAAAGAACACAAGGGGGATTGATGTAGCTTCATTAAATAGGGAGCTAGGAAGCAGGGGATATGCAATATCCAACGGCTATGGGGATTTAAAGGAGAAGACCTTCAGGATCTCTCATATGGGGGATTACACCTTGGATGATGTAAAGGGCCTGATACAAGAGATAGATGATATTTTAGGCAAATAGGGGAAACGGGGAGGACGGAAAACGCGGATTAACACGGAGGGGGTTAGTTAAGTTTTAAACTCCAGTGAATGAAGTCTCGTTCAAGGTTATAAAAAGATCTGTGAGGAATCCCCTAATCTAGAGGCTAGAGGCTCATCCAAGACTGATAAAGAAAGGGAGGAGAGAAAATAATGTTAAAAATATTAGTAGCGGATGGAATGGAAAAAGCATNNGAACAATATCATGAACAGGAAGAGCTTATGGAAAAAATCAAAGAATTCGATGTTTTGGTAGTACGTTCAGCCACCAAGGTCAGAAAACCTGTCATAGATGCTGCCTGCGAGACTGGCAGATTAAAGCTTGTCATACGAGGCGGAGTAGGGGTTGACAATATAGATGCGGATTATGCAAGGGCTAAGGGGATCATCGTAAGGAATACCCCCAATGCAAGCAGCGCATCTGTGGCTGAATTGGTAATAGGACATATGTTCAACCTGGCCAGATTTATTCACAACTCAAATGTTACTATGAGGCAGGGGAAATGGAACAAAAAAGCCTATGAAGGGATTGAAATCTTTGGCAAGACACTAGGTGTCATCGGATTTGGAAGAATTGGAAGGGAAACGGCAAAAAAAGCAAAAGCCTTAGGAATGAATGTGGTATATACTGATATTGCAGGAGAAATAAATGGATTCCCCGAATATAAATACCTGTCCATGGACGATTTGCTGGCTGTTTCGGATTTTATGACCCTTCATGTTCCTTACAGTGGGGAAAGGGCAGTTATAGGCAGAGAAGAGATAGGTAAAATGAAGGATGGAGCATATATAATAAATTGCGCCAGGGGAGGAGTGGTGGATGAAGGAGCACTGATAGAGGCTCTCGATTCCGGCAAGCTGGCGGGGGCAGCAATGGATGTGTTCGTGGAAGAGCCGGCAAAGAACTGCCCGCTATGCATCCATGACAAGGTATCCTGCACTCCTCATATAGGTGCATCTACCATGGAAGCCCAGGAAAGGATCGGAGAGGAAATCGTAAATATAATTTTGGACTTTGTGCAGGAGGGCGAATTAAATGGCTGTGCTGAAAGCCTTTAGGGCAATAAGGCCGGTACCTGAGCTTGCTTCGAGGGTAGCGGCGCTGCCCTATGATGTTATGAACAGTGAAGAAGCTCGGAGAATGGTTGAAGGAAACCCTTATTCATTCCTTCATATAGATAAAGCGGAGGTAGATCTTGACCCATCTGTAGATATCCATGATGAAAGAGTATATGATAAAGCGAGAGAAAATCTGGAAGCTATGAAGGAAAAGGGCTGGCTGAAAAAGGATGAAAAAGAAAGCTTGTATATATACAAGCAGGTAATGGATGGTAATGGGCAGATTGGCCTGGTGGGCTGTGTCTCTGCAGATGATTATATGAATAACAGGATAAAGAAGCATGAAAACACTAGAAAAGATAAGGAGCAAGATAGAATAAACCATGTGAAGCATTGCAATGCAAACACGGGACCGATATTTCTGATGTATAGGGCCCAAGAAGAAATCTCTGAAATAATTGATCAATGGATGAAGGGGAATGCTCCTGTATATGACTTTATCT
>DPSW01000092.1 GCA_003527145.1 Clostridiaceae bacterium
TATTCCATTTAACTGGGGAGATAAAATAAATATGAAGCTTTCTGGGAAAGCAGCCTTTACAGAAAGCTTCATAAATCTCTTAGATCCAGATAAGAAACTCATATTAGGCGCTCCGGATTCATATTTTATCGATCTTGCACAGAAGAAAAAATTGGCTTATTTAGACTATAATAAGGATGAATGCTTTCAAATATTCAACGCCGCAGCAACTGCTGAAGGCGCTATATCGGTAATAATAAATGAAAGAAATACAACGATTTATAAAAGCAGCATCTTAGTAATAGGCTATGGACGCATTGGGAAAGTGTTGGCCGGTCATTTAAAGGCATTTAATCCTGAACTGTATGTAGCTGCCAGAAAGAATACAGACGTGGCCTGGATTGATCTGAACGGATACAAAGGCTTAAAGACTGATGAGATAGATAAAATTATAGGTGATATGGACATCATTATAAATACAGTGCCTGCATTGATCATACCTAATATGCTGGTTGATGCAGTGAAAGAAGATGCATTAATTATTGATCTAGCTTCGAAACCAGGTGGCTTAGATCATAGCTATGCTATTGGAAAAGGGATTAAAATCATCCATGCTTTAGGCTTGCCGGGCAAAATATCTCCCAAGTCAGCTGCTAAAATTATATTTGATACCATATTTATTTTGCACTGAAAGCAGGTTTAATTTATAATATAGAGGAGGTCACTCATGAAAGTCGAGGGTTTGAATATTGGCTTTGGGATCACAGGCTCGTTTTGTACATTTAGCAAAATAACAGATGAGATACAGAAGATGATAGATNNTGAATGCCTCTACTATGGATACCAGATTTGGAAAAGCAGAAGATTGGATTGACAAAATTGAAAAGATTACGGGCAATAAAAGCATTTTGACAATACAAGACGCAGAACCTATAGGCCCGAATAGCCTTTTGGATGTACTTGTTATAGCTCCCTGCACGGGTAATACTATTGCTAAGCTGGCAAATGCCATAACTGATACGCCTCTATTGATGGCTGCCAAGGCTCATCTAAGAGGGATGAAGCCTGTTATAATTGGAATATCTACAAATGATGGACTAGGGATGAATGCAAAAAATTTAGGGATTTTATTAAATACCAAGTATTATTATTTTGTTCCATTTGGACAAGACAGTCCCTATGTAAAATGCAATTCTTTGATTGCCAGAATGGATATGATACTTCCAACTGTTGAAATGGCGATAGAAGGAAAGCAAATTCAGCCCCTAATAATCCAAAACATATTTTAGTTAAAGGTGAGAGGATATTATGAGACTTATCGTACAAAAATTCGGCGGAACCTCAGTTGCAGATCAAGAGAGAAGAAATATGGTTGTAAATAAGATCGAATTTGCAAAGAAAAAAGACTATTACCCAGTGGTAGTGGTCTCAGCCATAGGACGAAGCGGAGATCCATATGCAACTGACACCCTGATCAATTTAGCAAAATCCGTAGGAATAGAGCCTAACCCCAGAGAAATGGATTTGCTTATGTCCTGCGGAGAAGTAATATCTTGTGTTGTTTTAGCCAATACATTAAAAAAGATGGGCTATGAATGCAAAGTTTTAACCGGAGGCCAAGCAGGAATAATAACTGATGAAAACTATGGAGATGCAGAGGTCTTAAAAGTAGAACCGTCAAATATTTTAGATTGCATCGAAAAAAATATTATACCTATTATTGCCGGATTTCAAGGCATGACAGAAGAAGGTAATATTACAACCTTGGGAAGAGGCGGAAGTGATGTAACAGCCTCAATAATTGGAGAAGCTATCAATGCGGAAATAATTGAGATATATACTGATGTGGATGGAGTTATGACAGCTGACCCTGCTATTGTGCCAGATGCCCAGGTAATGAGCACTATATTTTACAATGAAATCTTTCAAATGGCTGAGTATGGAGCTAAGGTTATACATCCCAGAGCTGTGGAGATAGCTATGAGGAGCAATATTCCACTTCTTATAAAAAGCACATTGACAGAAAATACAGGGACTTTGATAACTAACTATGATAAATCCAGAAGGTATAGATACGATAAAAACGATCAGCTCATCACAGCAATAGCTCAAATTGGAAATAGAACTCAATTTAGAATTAGCTTTGATGGCTCCGCTGATCAATATGAAAAGGATACTTTATTGTTTAATATAATCGCAGCTGAAAATATAAGCATAGATATGATAAATATATATTCAGACTTGAAGATCTTTATTGTAGACAGCATAAATGGATCTAAATTAGAGAATATATTGAAATCTCAAGGATATAACTTTACAGCCATACCAAATTGCACTAAGGTCACAATAATAGGCAACAAGATGAGAGGCATGCCGGGCGTTATGGCCAAAATGATAGAGGGATTAAGTGAAAGCAATATTGATATACTTCAAACATCGGATTCACATACAACCATATCCTGCCTTATAAAGAGTGAAAATACCAACGCAGCTGTAAACGCTCTTCACAAGAAATTTGAATTGGGTAAAACCAAATGATTATGAGCAAAAGTCTTGCTGTATTGACTGAGCAGCAAGACTTTTGATTTTGTATACTAAAAGCTTAAATGGCAAAAATATATTAAACATCAAANNATCCGAAGAGGAAGAAAAGAAGGATGAAAATAAGCCGGTTGAAACATTAAAAGAGCTGGGAGAAGTAAAAGTACCTGAATTCAAAAGCAATATCTATGCTATGACCATAATAGGCCAGATAGAAGGACACATAATGCTGCCTCCTCAGAACAAAGCCACAAAATATGAGCATATCATACCCCAAATAGTTGCAGTTGAAGAAAGCAATGAGATAGAAGGATTGCTTCTTATACTTAATACGGTTGGGGGTGATGTAGAAGCAGGCTTNNTCTAATAAACACCATGAGCAAGCCTACTGTTTCAATAGTGCTGGGCGGAGGGCACAGCATAGGAGTGCCTTTAGCAGTATCAACGGATTATTCTTACATAGCTCCTACGGCAACTATGACCATACATCCAATAAGGATGAACGGCTTGATTATCGGAGTCCCGCAAACCTATGATTATTTCAATAAAATGCAAGAAAGGATAATAAGCTTTGTAACACATCATAGCAATATAAAAAAGGCTACTCTAAAGAAGCTTATGTTTACAACAAGTGAATTGGCCAATGATGTAGGGACGGTATTGGTAGGCATGGAAGCGGTGGAATATGGGTTGATCGATGAAATCGGCGGATTGAAGGACGCTTTGGAAAAGCTGAGGAGTATAATAAAAGATAAATAAAGATTAAATGCAATTATAANNTTATAATTGCATTTAATCTTTAAACTAAAGGATTTTTACTATTTATGTAGAATTAAATTTTGGGGTGATATTATTGGCAAAAAACAAAAAAACAACAAGATTAAAATTTGATATAGCAGGAGTTCTTTCTATACTTGCAGCAGTTTATATCTATATATGCATATTTGATAGAAATTCCGGCTTGGCAGGGGGATATATCAAAAAAATATTATTTGGAACATTTGGTATAGGCTCATATTTTTTTCCTCTTTTGACACTCATCTTTGGTGTTGCGGCTTTCTATCTTAAGGACAAGATGAAATTGAATATAAAATTTTATTCATTTTGTCTGGCATTTATTACTCTCTTGATGCTTTTATATTTGATCAATATAAAGATATTCCAAGAAGCTGCTCTTGATTATATAGAAAGCATTATAGCAGCTTACGAATTAGGTACCCAAAGCATAGGCGGGGGAATAATCGGAACTGCTNNATTATGGTTAAGGTTTTCGGCACTACCGGAACTTCTATTGTGATCACGGGCCTGTTCATCATATCATTAATAATGTTTACCGGCATTACAGCCGCTTCATCATTAGATTTTATGAAATCCTTTATTATAAAAGTATTTTCATCGCTGAACCCAAAGAAAATACTCAACAAAAAGCCTGTGCAGGTTGTTGGAAAAGATAAGGCAGCAATAGAGACAGCTGTGGATTCTGCCGGTAGAGAAGAGGCTATTGATACCAAAAAGGTAAAGATCATAGATTTCAGCAAAGAATTTGATAATAATTTTCAGCCTAAACCTAAGGAAGCGGAGGTTAAATCCCATTCGGATTGTACAAAGGAAAAATTGACACCAAACAATCTTCAGCATTTTCCTCATTACAACCTTCCGAGCACTACCTTATTGTTCCCTCCCCAAGAAAGTAAGGGGGGAAATATGAAAAAGGAGATAATGAATAATATTAAAACCTTGGATGAAACACTAAAGAACTTTAATGTAGACGCGACAGTTTCACAAGTCAGTGTAGGGCCTTCCATTACCAGATATGAGCTTCAGCTTAGTCCCGGGGTGAAGGTCAGCAAAATTGTCAACCTGTCAGATGATATTTCGTTAAGCATGGCCTCCCAAGGCATAAGGATTGAAGCCCCTATTCCGGGAAAGGCAGCTGTTGGAATTGAAGTTCCGAACAAGGAGATAACTACAGTATATATTAGAGAGGTAATAGAATCCGAAGAATTCAGGAACAACAAATCCAATATCGNNAGGGATGTGGCTGGAACAAATATTGTGGCCGATATAACAAAGATGCCTCATCTCCTGATAGCAGGAGCTACAGGCGCAGGCAAGAGTGTCTGCATCAATACTATCATCGCAAGCATATTATTCAAAGCTGCACCGGATAAGGTCAAGATGCTTTTGATCGACCCTAAGGTAGTGGAATTAAGCGTATATAACGGCGTACCGCATCTTCTGGTGCCTGTTGTTACTGATCCTAAAAAAGCTGCAGGAGCGCTAAACTGGGCGGTTTCCGAAATGACTGAAAGATATAAGAGCTTTGCATCTAAAAATGTGCGGGATATAAATGGCTATAACAGATTATTTCAGGAAGAAGCCGATAAGCTGCCTCAGATTGTTATCATAATAGACGAGCTGTCTGATCTTATGATGGTGGCTCCCGGCGATGTAGAAGATGCTATATGCAGGCTTGCGCAAATGGCCAGAGCGGCGGGCATACATCTTGTTGTAGCTACTCAAAGACCTTCGGTAGATGTAATAACAGGACTTATCAAGGCTAATATCCCATCAAGGATATCATTTGCAGTGTCTTCCCAGATAGACTCAAGAACCATACTTGACATGGGGGGAGCAGAGAAGCTGCTGGGTAAGGGCGACATGCTGTATTATCCTGTTGGAGAATCAAAGCCCATAAGAGTACAAGGTGCATTTATCTCGGATAAAGAAGTGGAATCAATAGTTGACTATATCAAGGGACAAGTTGCTCCGGCTTACGTTGAGGGCATAATAAATGACTTTGATGATGATAAAGAAGAAGAGGAGGACGGAGATGCGGATGAGCTTCTTAAAGATGCAATAAGCATGGTGGTCGAAAGCGGCCAGGCATCCATACTCATGCTTCAGCGGCGCTTAAAAATCGGATACAGCAGAGCAGCAAGGATAATAGATCAGATGGAGGAACGTCGAATAGTAGGAGGGTATGAAGGAAGCAAGCCAAGAAAAGTACTTATAAGCAAAGAGCAGTGGCGAGATATGCAGTAACAATCAGTCGATATTTGGCGTAATGGAGACCATTTAAGAGAAATATGCCGTTAATTATATTAAATAGATGTATATGCCCTAATTTGCATCAAAATCATTACCCGGGAAATTTTTAAAACAAATTTGGTTCCACCGCAATAACTGTTGTATTGACTGATATAAGAGTGCAGCACTGAATGTTAGTCTCGTTCAATGTGAAGGGGCTTAGTTACAAAGCCTTAGTCCCGGAGCTCTGCAATCGTTATCAATCAATACGGCAGAACTGATGTAAATGAGTTTTTGCAGCAAATTATATTTTGACTAACAATCATTGCTGTATTATACTTTACATAGTTGAATTAAGGAGAGATGTTTATAAATGTATGTTGCGATGGTGTCATTAGGCTGTGCAAAAAATCTGATAGATTCTGAAGTGATGATAAATATTTTAAAGAAGGATAAATATGAGGTTATTGTTGACCCTGATTTAGCTGATGTAATAATCATTAATACATGCGGTTTTATTGAAAAAGCTAAACAAGAGTCTATAGATACAATAATACAGATGGGCCGATATAAAGAATATGGTAAATGCAAGGTGCTGATTGCAGCAGGCTGCCTATCTGAAAGATACAAGGATGAATTATTGGACGAGATGCCTGAGCTTGATGCTGTTATAGGAACCGGAGATTATAAATCTATATCGGAAGTGATTGAGCAAACATTGAAAGGCAAAAAAATATCCATGCATGGCAATCAAGAAAAAGTTGACATAGATACACTGGATAGATATGTTTCTACAGAAAAGCATACTGCATATCTAAAGATAGCGGAAGGATGCGACAATAGATGTACTTACTGCATCATACCGTCACTCAGGGGCAAATATAGGAGCAGGAAGCTTGAAGAAATTATAAAGGAAGCTGAAGCACTTGCTTCAAACGGGACCAAGGAATTAATAATAATAGCCCAGGATACATCCGTTTATGGAAAAGATCTATATGGAAAGCTTATGCTGCCGATACTCTTGAAGGAGCTTGCAAAAATTAAAGGGGTGGAATGGATACGGTTGATGTATGCATATCCCGATGAATTTAACGATGAGCTTATTGAGGTCATGGCCCAAGAAAAAAAAATATGCAGATATATCGACATACCAATTCAGCATGGGAGCAACAAAATACTTAAGCTGATGGGAAGGCACACAACCAAAGAGAAAGTTCTTGAGCTCATATCTAAATTAAGGAAAGCGATGCCGGATATAACTATACGTACAACTTTTATTGTAGGCTTTCCGGGAGAAGACGAAGAAAGCTTTGAAGAATTAGCTGATTTTATAAAAAGTACAGAATTCGATAAAATGGGAGTTTTCACTTACTCAAGGGAAGAGGATACTCCCGCTTACAATTTGCCCTATCAAGTTGAGGAAGATATAAAGCAAAAAAGGCAGGATATCCTTATGTCTTTGCAAATGGATATTTCGCTGAAGAAGAATAGAGGCTGTGTAGGAAAGACACTTAAAGTTCTGGTAGAAGGCTTTGAAGATGGCCGATATATAGGCAGGTCATATAGGGATGCGCCGGAGATTGATGGCTTGGTGNNAATAATGATATCAAAATGGGTAGCTTTGCTGATGTATTAATAACCGATGCCGCTGACTATGATTTATTAGGGGAGAACGCAGATGAACATAGCAAATAAAATAACAGTTTTAAGGATAATATTGATACCGGTTTTTATGCTGTTTATGCTGATCGATATTCCATATAACATGGAGATAGCCCTTGTCATTTTTTTAATAGCGTCGCTTACAGACAAACTGGACGGGTATTACGCAAGAAAATATAACTTGATAACTGATTTAGGAAAGTTTCTAGATCCATTAGCCGATAAGCTCCTTGTTTCGGGTGCTTTTCTTATATTCATTCAATTGGGCAGAATAGAAGCATGGATTGTTTTTATAATATTAGCAAGAGAATTTGCTGTTACCGGTCTTCGAGGCATAGCTGCCAATAAAAATATTGTAATAGCCGCCAGTAATTTAGGCAAATTTAAAACTGTAATACAAATTATTACTATTGTAATGCTATTTTTGAACAATTATCCTTTTAGCCTTATAAATATCCCTATGGATATAGTCTTTATATATCTTTATCTATTTATTACTGTTGCATCGGGAGCAGACTATTTTGCAAAGCATATAAAAGCCATGGAACATAATGTGTGAGAGGTAGTAAAAATGAAATGTGAAATAATTGCAGTAGGCACTGAACTGCTGTTAGGCGATATTGTTAATACCAATGCCCAATATATATCGCAAAGGTTATCAGCTTTAGGAATAGACGTATATTACCAAGTTGTTGTCGGAGATAATTTAGGAAGATTGATAGAAGCAATAAAACTGGCAGGAAGCAGGTCTGATATCATAATCACCACAGGCGGCTTAGGGCCTACGGATGATGATATCACAAAATTAGGCTTATCAAAAGCTTTAGGCGTAGAAATGAGATTGGATAAACCATCACTTGAAAGGATCAGGGATCAGTTTAAAAGATATAAAACCTCTATGCCCATAATAA
>DPSW01000235.1 GCA_003527145.1 Clostridiaceae bacterium
CATCTGCCAGCTTTACTTCTTTGATCTGATTTGCTGTTGCAGCCTGATAGGCTTTGTATTCTGTCATCATTAGGTTGAAAGTAAAAGCAACATCGCTTGCCTTCAGCTCTGAGCCGTCATGAAACTTTATCCCTTTTTGATTTTAAATCTGTATTTATTTTCATCTTCAATCCATTCCCAGCTTTCTGCGACATTGGGAATAATGGTTCCATCATCAGCTACATTAAGAAATGTGTCATATATATTAGAAATGCATTCATTGGTTACGATATTTTGCATTGCAAAAGTATTTAAGGTTTGCAGCTCTGTTGCCAGGGAAATAACCACTTGCCCTGTGTCTTTGATCAACGGATTTCCATTACCCGAAGTGCCGTTTGACGGCGTTTCGTTTGCCGGTATCGAAGAGCTTGTACAACCAAGGAGCGAAGGCAAAGCCATTGTGCTGATTAAAATCAAACTTATGATGTTCTTCTTCACACTATTACCTCCCCGAAATTCTTATAAACAGTTCCGTCTTTCATCACGAAGCCTACATTTCTCATCACATTCATATCGCTTAGAGGATTGCCTTCAACAGCTATAATGTCAGCCAGCTTTCCCTTTTCAATGGTGCCTATTTTATCATCCCAGCCCAAAAGTTCAGATCCTGTTTTGGTAGCAGAAATCAATGCATGCTCCGGCTTCATTCCGACTTTTTCAACCATCAATACCAATTCTTCTGCCTGGGTGCCATGATAAAGATATGGAGCTGCTGCGTCTGTCCCGAGAGCTATTTTTACCCCTTTATCATAAGCCATTTTTATATTGGTGAAATGAACCTTTTTACATATTTGGGCCTTTTTAATCGCATAGTCGGCTATCTCGCCTTCCTTCATTTTGGACAGCATTCGAGTATTCACTGTAAGGGTCGGAACCAAGAAAGTACCTCTCTCCACCATCATTTCCGCTGTCTCTTCATCAATAAAAGTGCCATGCTCTATAGAAGTAACTCCGGCTTTTACAGCACATTTGATGCCGTTCAATCCATGAGCATGTGTAGCTGTTGTTTTTCCTCTGAATTCGGCCACTTCAATGATTGCCCTCACCTCTTCATAGGTCATCTCCTGAGCTCCCGGGTCGTCTCCTGTTGTCAGCACACCATATGTAGACATAAACTTGATAAAGTCCGCACCATACTTGAAGTTAAAACGAGCTGCCTGACGAGCCTGATCCGGCCCACATATGATAGCTCTCACATTATTCCTGTCACCGCCTGTGTATGGCGGCTGCAGAGGACTATCTCCATGTCCGCCCAACGCATTTAGCGGAAGCCCCGCTGCCATCATTCTCGGACCCCAATGATAGCCTTCATTGATCGCATCCCTTATCGCGACATCTGCGAATCCGGGAGCTCCAGCATCTCTGATCGTGGTAAATCCAGCCATCAAATCATTTTGAACCCACTTTATTCCCCTCAACGCATAGGTCGGGGGAGAAACCGTATACATGCCATCTACCGTTAACTCTTTGAAGCTGCCATTGCCCCAGCAATGAGTATGTGAGTCAATCAAGCCGGGCATAATGAATTTATCGCTTAAATCCATCACTTCGTAGTTTCCCAAATCTCCTATCCGGGATATTTCCAGCACATCTGAAATCTTGTTGTCTTCAACTACTATTGCCATATTTTGTTGGACAGCCTCATTTGAGGCTTTGAACAGTTTTCCGCATTTAATCAGTTTTTTCATGTTTACACCTCTTAATAACTTTTTTACACAATCTCCAACATCCTCGGATTCAAGATATGGCTCCCGCTTCTTTTATCCTTATATGCTATGGCTTCAATCTCCACCCTGGCGCCTCTCGCCAAAGAAGCCGCCGCCACACAGGACCTGGCGGGCTTATGAGTGGTGAAATACTTGAGATAAACATTATTGAAATCGTCAAATTGATTTATATCTGTAATAAAAATTGTTATCTTTATTACATCCTTCAAATCATATGCCGCTGATCTGAGTATCGCTTTTATATTTTCCAACGCTTGCACACATTCATCTTCAAAAGTCAAGTTTTCTGATTGGTTAGCTGAATTATTCAAGCCAAGCTGCCCCGATGTAAACAAAAACCCGCCTGCAATAATTCCTTGAGAAAACAATGGGCTTGAAGGGATAGAATCAGCAGTTGCGTACCTTTTGCTCATGCTTTACTCCTCCTATAGATTTCTTCACAATTTTTTTTGCTTCCATGGCTTTAAACAATAAAGCAAACTATCATTAAGTCATATGCATCACTCTCCGATTAAATATTTCAGCTTGCTAAGCACCTCTAGGCTTGTTCTAATTTTCAATAATAAGTGCCGTTAGTGAAGTGTTTAATTCTTGAGCGATCTTTTTTAGAAGTGCTATAGAGGGATTATAGTGGCCATTCTCCAAAGCAGATAAGTATTCCCTAGTTATATTGAGCTTCACTGACAGCTCTTTTTGTGTAATCCCTGTTTTTTCCCTTGCTTCCTTTATTCTCAGCACTATCAACACCCCCCAATAAGTAATATTGTAATGTTTAACATTACGCTTATCAAGTCCATTATAATGTTTTACATTACATTTGGATTAAATATCTTTTGTTTTCTCCGTATATCTTGTATTTTCTAGGCAAGTTGTTTATAATAATGTAAAGTATAATCTTACATATATTAAGGAGACCGCTATGGACATTGGTAGTAGGATAAGGGATTTAAGGAAATCTCATGATATAACAATAGTTGCATTAGCTCGAAAAGTTGGATTAACTCGTGAATATCTAAGCAACTTGGAACATAATGTGAATACTCCATCCCTAAGCACTTTGCAGAAAATTTGCGACGCTCTGGAAGTATCCATGGCTGGATTTTTTAATGCAGATGAGGCAGCACTTCCCCCTGAATATCAAGAATTGCTGCATAATGCAAAAACCCTTTCTCCAAAGCAGCTTGCATCCCTTAATGAATTCTTGAAATCCTTGAAGCAATAGAATAAAAACGAATAATAAAAATACCTTCTGCTATGGTTTCTTATCCTATAACAGAAGGTATTTCTTATTGTAATTTAGTATTCAAGCCTTGATATGTTGGATTGCTTAGTTCCTACTTTCATGGCTAATTCTGCTTGGGTTATATTTTTTTCTTTCCTGGCTTTTATAACCTGCCTTATCAATTCGTATTCAATAGCTAACTTAACTCGTTGTGCTAACTGACAAATAAACCAGTCTAGGAATATTATACCAACGCTAAAATATATAGTATCCCCGCAAGAATTAGCCACCTAATATTTAGGTAGCTCCATAACCTTTAAAGGTTTTATGAAATCGGGCCCTACCGAACTTGCATACTGGTATAGGAATGCTATCTATTATTCTGTATGGCTGCTTTGCAAGCTTTGTTAGAGAAGAAAGTTCTTTTCTTATTTCCTCTATAACTGCATGAAGGTTTCTACGGGTTCGATTGAACCTGGATCTATCATAGAGTTTAGGAAAAAGATCTCTCATATTCTTCTTGCAGAAGTT
>DPSW01000479.1 GCA_003527145.1 Clostridiaceae bacterium
AAAGGGAATGTATCAGAAATAAATTTAAAGAAATTGCCTTACAAAATTCTGGTTTATAATATCATAATTGTGGCTCTTTTAACTGTTGGTGGTTTTGCACCGATTTATGCAGGGAATATTATGCCGGAGCTGAGAGCTACATGTATCACATTATCTTCGATTGTAAATAGTATTGCTACTATCCTTTTAACTTTGTTTGTTGACCCTTATCTATCAATACTTACTGATGAAGTGATCGAAGGTAAATATAGTGAAGCTGATTTCAGAGGCTGCGTGGTTGGAATGGTAGGAAGCAGGATTATCGGAACTGCGGTATCATTAGCAATATTTATTCCTGCATCCTACGCCATCGCTTTTGTTGCTAAAATCATATGAAGCAAGGGTTAAGCCCTCCAGTGCATGAAAGGAGAAAAAGATTGACTAAAGAAGTGAAGTTAATAAAAAAGCTGAAAGACAATCTTTTTATTAATAAAGGGATTATAAAAGTCATAAGGCGTGAATATAAGGGAGATATAGAAAAAACAAGGGCTCATAAAGATATAAGAAAGCTCTTTGATATGATGGGAAAAGGAGAATATACATTAGACGATCAAACCTGGGACGATTTAGATATGGATAAGGTCTATGACAAATTGGATAGAAGCTATAGCAGCCTGGGGGAGGCAACCCTGTACTCTATGCTCAGGAATCCATTGATGGACGAGAAAGAGCTAAAGAACAGAGATAAACTGATTGAAGCCTTTAAAGATAATGAAGCTACAAGGGAAGCGCTGCAATACATATTTTTCAGTCTGAACAGAGACAGGCGCAACGCTTTTTTAAACATGATAGAGAGTGATCTTACAATAAACAGATTTAAATATTATCTATATACTTTTCTTGGGAAAATACTGCCGGTTATAATAATACTTCTTGCCATATTCATTGATAAAAAGCTTATGGCGGCGTTAGTTGCAGTAAGCATGCTGAATATGTTTATAAACAATAATGAAAGAAACACTATTAAATCTTATGGAATATTTTATTTGAGAAGTATTATCAAAGCCGCTAAAAATATATCGGGTATAAGAAATAAAGATATCATCGACTATACAGATAAAATTGCTTATATTCTAAATAATATAAAGGAGCTTGACAGAGGTACAAGATTGATAGGCTTTGCAAATATGTGGGGAGGGTTATTTGAAAGCCTTTCTGTAATATTTCTTATAGAAGAGAGCGCCTACTATGCGATATCAAGTGTATTAAAGGGAAAAAAGCAATATCTTATGGAGCTTTATTGTACAATGGGTGAACTAGAAGCCCTGCTTTCAATTTCCGGTTATCAATTCAATTTAAGATATCAATGCGTAAAACCCAGATTTGTACAGGAAACAGCATTAAACATAACTGAAGGCGTGCACCCCCTTATAGATGATGCCGTCCCTAATTCCATCAATATAGATGGCAAGGGTATAGTACTTACCGGAACAAATATGTCTGGAAAATCCACTTTTTTAAGAATGTTAGGAGTCAACATGCTTCTTGCCCAAACTTTTTACTTCGCTTTAGCGAAGGGATATGAAGCTTGCTTTTTTAATATAGTTACGTCAATCAGCCCCAATGATGACTTGGTAAAAGGGAAAAGCTACTATATGGCTGAAGCAGAATCAATTTTAAGGATAATCAAAGCCTTGGAGAAAAAAGCACCTGTTTTTTGCCCTATAGATGAAATATTCAGAGGAACAAATCCAATAGAGAGGATTTCATTATCAGCAGAAATATTGATATACTTGAGCCAGGGGAGGACTATCTCTATTGCAGCAACCCATGATAGGGAATTAGCTGATATTTTAAAGGATATTTACGAGTTTTATTATTTCAGTGAAATCGTTGATAGCAGCAAAGGCTTAAGCTTTGACTACAAGCTTAAAAAGGGGGTTTCTCAAACGAGAAATGCTATTAAGCTTTTGCAGCATATGAATTATCCAAAAGCCATAATAGATAACTCATATAGAAGGGCAGAGAAAATAGACGGGTTTATATGATTTTATGAGATATTCTTTAATGAACCTAGGGAGTATGGGATGCGGAAATGAGGGCCGCTTAAGAGATTGGTATGATAATGCCGTGTGCGAGATATGCGAGGAGATTGATAAAAAAATAAATACAGAGTGGAGTGATAAAGTTGAATGGAGGAAGTGAGATAAAAGTATTTGCAGGAAGTACGGGCAGAAGGTTTGCTGAGAGAGTATGCAATTATTTAGGTTCGGAGTTAGGAAAATCAAAGGTTATTACGTTTAGTGAGGGCAACACCTACGTAAAGGTTGAAGAAACTGTAAGAAATAAAGATGTGTATCTGGTCCAATCTATTGGACTTCGGCCCAATGAGGAATTTACTGAAATATTGTTTTGGCTTGATGCGTTTAAAAGAGCAAGTGCACAATCTGTAACGGTTGTCATGCCGTATTTTTCATATGCTAAAGGGGATAAGAAAGATGAGCCCAGAGTATCAATACGAGGCAGAGTATGTGCAGAATGCATTGAATTAGCCGGAGCAGACAGAGTCATAACCATGGATTTGCATAGCCCTCAGATCCAGGGATTCTTTAAGAAGCCGGTGGATCATTTATTTGCTCGCCCCATATTATGTGAGTATATAAAATCTATGAAAATCGAAGACCTGGTAGTCATATCACCAGATTCAGGTTTTGCTAAAGACGCCAGGAAATATGCAAGATATTTAAAGCTGCCGGTTGCAATTGGAGATAAGGAGCGAGAAGGGCACGATGAAAATGCTAAAGTGATTGACATTATCGGCGATGTGGAAGGTAAGAATGCATTGATTGTAGATGACTTTACCATTTCAGGAGGAACGCTGATCAATTTAGCCGGCGAATTAAAAAATCGCGGAGTAAAGAAAATATTCGCATGCTTATCTCACGTGCTATTGAATGAAAAAGGAGTTGCAAATCTTGAAAATAGTGAAATAGAAAAGCTTATTTCAACCGATTCGGTATATAATCCGCATCTTTTAAGCAGTAGAAAAATTAGAATCATTTCAGTTGCGCCGTTATTTGCAGAAGCGATTAGAAGGATACATAGACAAGAGTCAGTCAGCCCGCTGTTTAATGAAGTACCCATTGGAGTGATTCAAACTGAAGATTAGCGAGAAGTCTGACGCATCACTTTATACGAAGGCATGAATCAAAGGATGATAAAGAAAGCATCATTGAGATAGGAGGTATGTTATGAAACATTTTTTAATGAGGCATATAATCAACTCGGTGCAGGTTAATTAATCTGATAGCAGATTGTGCCGAGGAGACTTAATTTGTTATCAGTTAACTGCACCACTTTTCATAAATTTTTATTTGATTGAAAAGGAGAGCAAGTTATATGGATAAATTAAACAAAATAACAATTGGGATAGATATGGCAGGATGCCCGAATAGATGTAAGCATTGCTGGCTGGGGGCAGCACCAAATGGGAAAATGGAGAAAGAGGATATGGTATTCATTGCAAATGCATTCAGGCCATATGCAAATAAATTGGAGATTGCAAGCTGGTATAGGGAACCGGATTTCAGGGATGATTACAAAGAATTATGGGATTTAGAATGCCAATTGTCAGATGAAAAAACACCGCATTTTGAATTGATGAGCTATTGGAGAATGGTAAGAGACAAAGATTATGCAGAATGGTTATATTCCATTGGTGTAAGGAAATGCCAGTTAACCTTATTCGGCTCTGAAAAAACCACAGATTATTATGTTGGCAGAAAGGGTGCATACAGCGAGATTGTTAAGTCTATAGATATTTTATTCAAACATGGAATTGCTCCCAGGATACAAGTATTTGTCAATAAAGATAATATTGAGGAACTGCCTTTTATCGAAGAGTTTATGGACAATTTAGAGCTGGAAAGTCGTTGTAAAGAAATTGGACAGGAATTTCAATTGTTCGTACATTCGGGTTCATGTGAAGGAGAAAACGAAAAGCTATATGAGATAATAGTAACAAAAGAAGACTTAAATAGAATTCCTGAAAAGTTAGCAGAGCTGACATTAAAGCATTTTGGCAAAGAAAATCTGCAAGAAGTTTTTGGAAAGTCGGAAAAGGATTTGATTAAAGAATTGCTCGGAAATAAGAAGACAACATCTATTGTTTCTACATTCCCGGTCTTCTATGTAGATGCAAATTTCAATGTTTATCCTAATGTTACACAGCCTTCACCATGGTGGTGTTTAGGCAATTTAAAAGCTGATGGTGCGGAACAAATAATGAATAACTACGTAAATAATAAATCGAAAGCCCAGCATTTAATCAATCACATATCGATTGGAGAAATGGTTAGTTTATGCGGAAACCCTGACAGCGAAAGATTATTTTCAAAGGAAGAATATATTTTATATATACAAAATCAATTTTGTAAAACTAATTGATAAGCATTTAAAGGTGCAGGAGGGCGCAATCATAGGGGTTGTGCCCTAAGCACAGCTTGGCGGTTCTGATACAGGCTCAGATATTATGCAATAGCAAATTACGGGAGGGAAGTGTACTATATGAATACAGAAAAGCTGGAGCTCATTATTAGAGATTTACCCAGAGATAGTACAGAAGGATGCATGAATTGTGAATTCATTGAGTATCGGGACGTTATAAGGAATTATTGCTCAGAGCATGAAAGATATGTTAAAGATTACGACTCTCCATGCAAAGCCTATGTAGAACAGGGCTCATATTAGTGCTGCATTTCAAGGAATAAGGTATAAGGATATATTAGGGGAAAACCTTGTTTGCATATATCTGCATGGCTCTTTGGCAATGGGATGCTATACTGCTGCTGGTGATATAAATAATATATGACTTTTTACATATATGACGAATAACGGTAATATTGTGTATTAAGGAAGGGGTGATTTTAATGATTCCTGCGCTACTTATTTCTATAACTCATTTAATAATTTTAGGCATTTCTATTTA
>DPSW01000191.1:0-4615 GCA_003527145.1 Clostridiaceae bacterium
TAGTAACATCATCCTCTATAATTGCAAAATAACCAATCTTAACATTTTGTCCTAATTTCGACTTTGGACTTATAAAGTTCATATGGCACCTACCTCTTTATCTTATATCACTATTTTTCATTTCTATTGTTGAGAATTCCAACCCTTCATATTTTATAGGCATTCCGGTTTTNNATATGCAGCTAATATTATCTGCATGGCTTTGATCCCTTCTTTTCCGCTTATCAAAGGCTGCTTATTCATTATGATTGCATCAATGAAATCTTTATATAAAGGAATATGCCCAAAGCCATAAACAGTGTCCGGATCATCATCCTTAAATGAGGTAAGCGCTGCTTCATCCTCTAACTCATCAGCAAATTGCCATGTTTCAATCTTGTTTACAGCTAGTCCGCCAATACATACCGTACCTATTTCACCAAATATGCTTAAAGTTTCTTCCAAATTTTTAGGATAAACGCAGGCAGTGCCTTCGACAATACCAATAGCTTTATTCTTGAATCTAATAATGATAGCGCCAAAGTCTTCTGCATCTATGCTCCTGATATAGTTGCCGGTTTGTGCATAGATTGTATCTATTTCTCCACCCATCATCCATTGGAGAAGATCAATATTATGTATGCATTGATTCATTAGAGTACCGCCATCTTGCTCCCAAGTTCCTCTCCACGGAGCTTGCTTATAATAGCTCATATCCCTGGACCAAAGTATCCTTGCTGTTCCATTTATCAGTTTTCCAAAGCGTCCTTTATCTATGGCTTCTCTTAGCTGCTTTATAGGCAAATTAAATCTATTTTGGTGGCATACTGCTAATTTTACTTTGTTTTGTTCTGCTGCAGCTATCATGTTTTTTGCATCAGCAGTTGACAAGGCCATTGGTTTCTCAACAAGCACATGCTTGCCTAGGTTTAAACAATATATTGAGATTTCTGAATGATAACCGCTTTCTGTAGTTATTGCTATCGCATCAATAGGCACTTCATCAAGCATCTTTCTATAATCGTTATATACAAGGGGTTCTATTCCGCATAAGTTGTAATATTCTTCTGATCTCTTATTTGCTCTTTCTATAACGATATCGCATACAGCAACTAACTCTGCTTCTTCAAAATTCTTCGCTAAGCCTTCTATATGCTTGTACGATATTCTCCCGCACCCTATTATGGCAAATTTCAATTTCTTCATTACAAACCTCCTAGAGCAGCTCTATATTTTCTCTTTCTTCTACGTTTTTCATAGCATTCTTGGTATCAAATATGAACTTTGAGTTCTTTTGTATAAATTCATAATCATAACAGCTGTGCATTGTTGTTATAACAACCAAGTCAGCACTTTGAAGATTCTCTGCAGTCAACTCAACAGAACAATATTCACATGCTTTATATTTACAAGTTGGAATGTATGGGTCATTATATACTACTATTGATCCTTCTTTTTTAAAATTTTCCATAACCTTCAGAGCTGGACTCTCTCTGCAATCATCGATATCCTGCTTATATGCAACTCCTAATATAAACACCTTTGATCCATTAAGGGGTTTTCTAAATCTATTCAATATTTTAGAGGCTCTCTCTACTACATATTGAGGCATGAAGTTATTTATCTCACCTGAAGTCTCAATAAGCCTTGTGTGATAATCATATTCTCTAACTTTCCATGTTAAATAATATGGATCTAAGGGTATACAATGACCACCTAAACCAGGTCCAGGATAGAATGCTTGAAATCCATAAGGCTTTGTCTTGGCAGCTTCTATTACTTCCCAAACATTTATACCCATCTTGTTGCATATTATAGCCATTTCATTTGCTAGTCCAATATTTATATTTCTATATGTATTCTCAAGAATCTTTTCCATCTCTGCTACCGCAGGGCTTGACACCTCAAATACATCTGTTTGGAGTATGTTTCTGTATAAAGCAGCTGCTATTTCCGTGCTATCTTTGCCTATACCGCCAACTACTTTAGGAGTATTTTTAGTCTTATATTGGATGTTTCCCGGATCTACTCTTTCCGGTGAGAAAGCCAAAAAAAAGTCTCCCTCACATTTGAGTCCTGATGTCTTTTCTAATATAGGTTTTAATAGTTCCTCTGTTGTCCCGGGATATGTAGTGCTTTCAAGAACAACCAACATACCTCTATGCAAGTATTTAGCAACGTCTTCAGTTGATTTTTTTACATAAGTGATATCAGGCTGTTGATACTCATCTAAAGGAGTAGGTACACATATTGCTACACAGTCAACATCTTTGATGAATGAAAAGTCCGATGTAGCCTTTAGAAAGCCTTCTTCTACTGTGACAGCTACTTCATCATCCAATATATCTCCAATGTAGTTATGTCCTGAGTTGACAAGATTAACCTTTGATTCCTGCACATCAAATCCAATAGTCTTATAGCCGGCTTTGGCTTTCTCAACAGCCAGCGGCAGTCCTACATAGCCAAGACCAACTACGCCTACAATAGCGGTTTTGTCATTTATTTTCTTAAGCAACTGCTCTTTTATGCTCATTTAATTATTTCTCCCATCTCAATTTGTCTATTTAAAGAAGTTATTAATAGTTGCAATTACATGTTCCTGTTCAGCTGCTGTCATCTCAGGAGATATTGGGATAGATATTACTCTTTCGCAGGCTTTTTCTGTATTGGGAAAATCACCTTTTTTATAGCCAAGAGACTTATATACCTCCTGTAAATGCAATGGAACAGGATAATATATACAGGTGCCTATTCCATTGGCTTTCATATAATCTTCAAATTGTTTCCTGTCATCAACTTCTATGGTATATTGATGATAAGTATGATATTGCCCATATGTTGCTTCTTTTGGCACTTTCACCTTTAATTTTTCATTATACCTATGAGCAATCTCCCTTCTTCTTCTGTTCCACTCGTCAAGATATTTAAATTTAACATTTAAAATTGCAGCCTGCAGCTCATCTAAACGGCTATTATACCCGAACATGCTGTGATAATATTTAGGGTTAGAACCATGCGCTCTAAGTATCTTTAATTTAGCTGCCAGTTCTTCATCGTCAGTAACTATCATGCCCCCATCACCATATCCGCCTAAATTCTTAGTAGGATAGAATGAAAAGCATCCTGCTATACCGAAGCTTGAGCTCTTCTTCCCCTTATATTCACTACCGATTGCTTGACATGAATCTTCTATTATGTATAAATTGTGCTTTTCAGCTATTTTCATCATTTTGTCCATATCACACATTTGACCGAAAATATGTACAGGAATTATTGCCTTTGTTCTCTCTGTTATCTTTTCTTCAATTTTATCTACATCTATCAGGTATGTATCAGGATCTATATCAGCAAAAACTGGCTTAGCCCCTACTTTAGATGCTACCTCTGCAGATGCAATAAACGTAAATGGCGTGGTAATTACTTCATCGCCTTCACCAATATTCAAAGCTTTTAATGTTAGCTCTAGAGCATCTGTTCCATTAGCAACGCCTATGCCATACCTCACATTGCAGTAAGCCGCTATCTTATTCTCTAACTCTTTCAAGTTAGGACCAAGTATAAATTGGGTTGATTCCAAGACCCCTTGAATTGCTTGACCAATTTCATCCTTTAAATTAGTATATTGTCTTTTGAGATCTAAAATCGGAATATTAATAACAATCGCCCCCTTATATAATATGAACTAAAGCTACAGTACCTGAAGCAAGTTTTGAACTCTGCAGCCTTTTTCTAGAAGTTCCAAATATCGACTCTCGTTAAGTACCACAACATAACAATGTGTGTAATCATCTATTTTGTTGACACATGATATATCTCCGGCTCCTAATTCCTGTATGGCTGTTCTGGTTATCTCACTTAACTCATCGTTTTCCATCAAGACAGTCACTTGCCCTACTTTTTTTGATAAAGAAAGCAAATAAGATTTTATACTTTCTTTCGTTTTGTTTATATAGTTATAATGAATTTTTATATAATTATAAGTCTTGTTAACCTTTTCAAGCATGCCCTTCGGAGTTAACATATAAACTATACGGTTAGCCGGTATCTTCTCAATCTTAATTAAGCCTTCTCTGACCATCTTCGATAATAAAATATTTACACTGCCTAATGATAGCCCTGCGAGCTTTGAAAGCTGTCTTTGGGTAATATTATAATTCTCGTGAATGCTCTCAAGTATTATAAATTCTCTATCCATATTTTATCCCCTCGTTCATGTTTTGAACACCTAATCCTATAATATATATAATCAGAATATTTGTCAACAAACGCTAAAAAAATATATCATTATTCTAATGAGTCCTATTATCCTTCGTTGCAGCAGCTTCTATATTATCGTTACTAAAGGTGGGGACAATCAGCATAAGCTGGGAAATAAGTCTGTCCGGAGAATTTAAGTTCTCCTTAAGTTTATCAATATCCTCTAGAAGTTTGTAATAGTCAATATCAAAAGCTTTTCCAATAAATATCTGTGGATGCAAGGTACTCTCAATTCCCTCTTCATCCATTAATAGCTCTTCAAATAGCTTTTCTCCTGGCCTTAACCCTATGTACTCAATCTTAATATCTACTTCAGGCTCAAAGCCAGAAAGTCTTATTAGATCGCAAGCTAAATCATATATTCTTACCGGTTCTCCCA
>DPSW01000191.1:4620-4972 GCA_003527145.1 Clostridiaceae bacterium
ATGGTCATAAAATATCTTGTTACATCAGGATCAGTTACTGTCACTGGCCCTCCGTGAGCTATCTGCTTTTTAAACAAAGGTATTACGCTTCCATTACTACCAAGCACATTGCCAAAACGCACTACTGCATATTCAGTTCTACTTATTTTTTGAATGGATTGAACAATCATTTCTGCTAATCGTTTGGATGCACCCATCACATTTGTGGGATTGACCGCCTTATCCGTCGATATAAGTACAAACTTTTCTGTTTTATATTGATCTGCCGCCTGAGCAACATTTAAAGTACCTATTACATTATTCTTTATAGCTTCTTCGGGGCTTTGCTCCATCAAGGGAACATGCTTGTGGG
>DPSW01000260.1 GCA_003527145.1 Clostridiaceae bacterium
AAAGCCGCGCAGATTGATGATGATTGGATCTCCTAAAGGCGCAACTAATTTTACCTGCACAGGTGTTCCTTCGATGCATCCTAATGCAAGAAGCCTTTTGGCCAGTTTATCATCTCCACTTATCGAATCAATATAACCTTGTTGTCCGGGCTTTAAATCAAATAAGCACATAATTTGTCCTCCATTGATAATAATTCTCATTTATATAGTATTATAAATGAGAATGTTTGTCAATAAGATTTTTAAATATTTAAAATCTGAATTTTCAAAGGATATATCATATAGATATATGCCATTAATATTTGTAAGGGAATATTATATGCAAGCATAAAAAATAACCCAGTCAACTAAGATTTTTGACTGGGAAAAGTAAATAAAATTTTATTCTCTATGCAACCGGAAATAAAAGTCTAGCCATATAAATTACAAAAGCAAGACTGACAGCGCTCAGCAATGTAGAAGCCACAACGACCTGGGATGCAAAATCCGGATGGTTATCATATTCTACTGCGATAAGGGCACTGTTTACCGATGAAGGCACAGCCGAAGATATGACAAGAGTATGAGCTATAATACCATCAACCCTTAGCATATAAATAAATATCACTGCCAAAACCGGTCCGACTAACAATCTAACAAAACATGATAAATACACATCTATATTTCTAAGCTCAATAGGGGTTCGCATAAGCTGTATTCCCAAAGTAATAAGCGAAACCGGCACCAATGCATCGCCGGCATAGTTCAATGAAGACCAGACAGGAAGGTTTGTAAGGTCATAAGGCAAAGCTTTGCAGGCAAAGGCCAGCAGTATCGCATAAATTATAGGCATTTTCATGGCCTTGATAAAAGAATCTTTCCACTGAGTATCAGCCTTTCCTGCATTGATAAGACCAATAGTATGAGTAGAAATATTCTGAACTACCAATACCATAATCTGAACTGTAAGGGCTATGCTCAGATAGGGCGTTTCCCCGTTTACAATAAAGGGTTCACTGCTGAACACCAAGGTTATTAGAGGTATGCCTATGTTTGCAGAATTATAAAACATTATGGAATTGGCAAAAGCATTTTTCAAGCCTTCGCTGTATCCGCGGACCTTCGAAAGCAAAGCTGCTATCAGCATATTAGCTCCTAAGATCATTACAGCTATCGCCATCACCTTCATCATCTCAAGGGGAACGCTTGTTTTGTAAAGATTTACAAAAATAAAGCAAGGTGAAAAAATATAAAAAATCAATTTGGATAAAGTGTTTATATTCAGTTCAAATTTTCTGCTTATAAGGAAGCCCAATGCAATAAGTACAAAAATAGGTATTATGTTGTTAGTGAGTATAAATAAAAACACCTTCATATCTAGCCTTTCCCTTTCTGATAAGACATCTATAGCTTTTGAATATCGCTAATAAAGTCCATTTTTATTAAAGAAGTCTTTGTATTTCATATCTGTTTTTAAAATATGACCGGATATCCAGTCAGAAACAAAAGTAATAAGCTCAATAATGGAGTCTTTCCGTTCCATATCAATATCATCTTTCTCAAATTTCTGAAGCTTTTTTATTAAAAAAAGATGCTCTATTTTATGAGAGTCAGTTTCCCTATAGCCATACTTCTCCATAAGCTTTTCTTCATGTTGAAAATGATACAGCGTGTATTCCTTTAGCTTCTGCAAAATAGACATTACCTCATCAAAATGATCATAGTCAGCATCAGTATGTACAAGATCATATATCTTTCCCGCAATTCTAAACAGTTCTTTGTGCTGCTCATCGATTTCATTCACATTTACGCTATATGCATCTTTCCATCCAAACATGGCAAACCCTCCTTAAGTTTTTATAGGAATCATTACTAACATTCTACAACATATGCTAAAATATGACAATGACATGCCAAGCTGATGCGAAAATATTTATGTCAATCTACAGTTCTTTGACCCCTTACTCCAAAACGTTATCCGATATTCACGGCTAACAGGTAAAGCAAGATCTGGTTTATTAGTAACCCTTTTCAATATCTACTATATTCATAAGTCTTTCTCCGGATATAAACCTTTTCATATTTTCATAAATGATATTATATCTTCTTTCATTTCTCATCTCTGAAACCCAGGAATTGTGAGGAGTTATGATCACGTTATTCATATCCCAAAGCGGGCTGTCTTCTGGCAAAGGCTCTTCCTCAAACACATCCAATGCCGCACCTCGAATTTTACCCTTCTCCAACGCTTCTATAAGCGCTGTCTCTTTTATGATGCTTCCTCTGGCAATGTTTATTAAGCAGGCACCTTTTCTTATAAATCCAATGCTCTTATCATCGATTAAGTGGTGTGTTTCTTTGGTATATGGCACCGAAAGCACTACTATATCAGCCTGCGATAAAGCATATTCAAGCTCCTTTATAGGGTAGCAGGCATCAAAATTCTGGGTTTTTTTACCCAATGTATTTATTCCGATTATTTTTACTTCAAAGCCCCGAAGTCTTTTTGCTGCTTCATCGGCTATACTCCCTGTACCTACGAAGCAAACAGTCTTATTATAGAGCTCCAAAATTGTAGCATCAATTTTCCACTTTTTTTCACTTTGTTTGCTGTAAAAGCTCCTGCTGTTCTTAAGCAATTCAAGAATCTTTAAAACAATCCATTCTCCGATTGGAATTGAGTAGCCTGATTTGTTATTTGTGACAATTATCCCCTTTTCTATAACCTTATGCTTGGGCAATTGGTCTATCCCTATACTGGAAAGCTGAATCCATTTTAATTGCTTAAGATTTGAAATATCCAACTTGGCAAATGGATTATAGCATACTAATGCATCTATATCGGCAATCTCATCTCTATATATAATTTCTTTTTCATCAGCATATATTATTTCATACCCTAGCTCGGCAATCGCCTTCATTTTTTTTTCACCATAATTATAAGTAAATAAAGCCTTCATATCCGCACCTCGTAATCTTTTTAAATGTTTTATTTTTCTCCCATGGATCCATGCCTTTATCTGCTTTGCCTTATCGCTCTTTTGCATAATCATTTACCAATTATACCATATGAAGCTCAATATAGCATCAGCAGTCTTATAAAATTGAAGCAGAGTTTACTGTTGCTTGTATACGGCGGTACATATTCTTCTTTCAAATGAAAATACTAAAATAAATATGATTGAATTGATTATGCAGGTTCTTATTGCAACCAGCATAATAGATCAAATTAGGGAGTGATCAATTAATATTATGAATAATATGAGCAATAACAATAAGGAGCATGAAATCTCNNTATATTATATCCTCAGTGTCATCGAAGTTTTGCTCGCTTTCCGCTTTATCTTCAAGCTTCTTGGAGCCAACCCACGGAATGGCTTTGTATCATTCATATATTCCATAGCAGGTATATTCACCTCACCATTCTCCGGGATATTTTATTCTTCTACCACCAGTGGGCTTGCCGCAAAATCTGTGCTTGAACCTGCTGCTTTGATTGGTATGGCAGTTTACGCTGTGCTGGCCTGGGGCCTGNNAGGCTGAAAGCCAGTGAAAAGGGATATTGATGCTGATGAAATTGATAAGCGCATGCCTTCTAAAGCTCTATAGCTGCAGTATGATATATAAGCAGCCTATATAGGGCAAAAATAGCTTGTATTATGAAATAACAAGCTATTTTCCCCAAGATTACACTTTTAAGCAAGTCCGCATGTACTGTTGAACGATACTTTACCTCATGCTTTCTTATCCTTGCCTGCATTGATTAGCTGCCAAGTGTATTATTCTGCCTTTTCCAATACCAGCCGTAATATAGATTGCTATTGAACCTTTTGCTTTTTTTGCTGGTTACAGATAAATTATCTATCAGCTCTCTATAAAACTTCTCTTCTGCTTTTTGGACATAGCTCATAGCCTCCATTTTATCTTCCTCCGTCCTGACCTGAGCTGCCATTTTAAAAAACGCTGATTCTATCTTATCCCTTTCATTGATCAAGGATGCAAACTCTGTCACTTCACCGCTCAATATGGACCTATGAAGCTTTTCAATTTTTACCCAGTTGCCTACAGCTTTATGCTGCTCTTCTTCTGAGAAAAACATTTCTCTGCTTTTTGTAAACCAGTATGGTTTATAAAGTGAAATGCATGGCAGTGATGTTCCTGTTGTCCATAATGTAATGTCACCGTCTTTTAGCCGGACTACCATGCTTCCGGTAGTTTGGCTGGAAACAATTCCACCGCCATGCATGCATACGCTCTTCATGCTCCCGGCTTTAAAGTTTTTCACTTTATCATTATCACAATGGCTTCTCAAAACCCTCATCATGCAATTCACATCTATCTTTCCAGCATTATTTCTTAAGCTGCTCTCGGTATAGCTTTGTCTGTAATCCCCTTTTGCTGCAAATGAATATAACTTATCTTCATAGCAAAGCTTGAAACTAAAGTCCGCTTTTGATCTGCACCATCCTTTTCTTATGGCATTTTCTATCAACCCGCTGCTGCATTCGTCAAAATCATTTCTTAAAGAAAGAGAATTTGAGATGGTATGTATATCGCTTATGCGTTTGACAGCCCAATTCTTTGCTGCTGTTTCCAATACATATGCATCTTCGCGGTCTGCTATGATAAAAGAATTATGATAACGAAGGTTCTCCGTATACCCGGCTTTACCGCCCTGTCCGTAATGCTCCAATAGGTGAATTATATAGTATACGGCATCGATAGCTCTTTCACATGATTCCAATGCCAGCCTCAGCATATCCATACCTAATAAAGACTCCGGTTCCAGCTTCTCTTTTGTAAATACCGCCTCATTACCTATAACCAGACCTTTGTCGTTAACACCCATTTCAGCGCCCCACATCCAATGGGGCTTTATCAATATCACCTCATGGGTAAGCTCTCTCTGCTCGACTTCCACATATGTGCATTTTGCTTTCTTACCCTTTTCATTCAACCTGCCGGGTATCCTAAGCATGATCTGAGGTTCATTGGGCTCCCTATCACTGTTCTTAGCAAATATCACCGAATTGTCTTTTGTCACATTTGATAAAGCAACGAGTGTATCGCACATAATTTACCCTCCTTTAAACTCAAGCTTTATTTTCTCCATTAAAAGGTTCAAGATGAGCCAGAACATGCACATTCTCACTGATGGCTTCACGTAATTTTTCTTCAATATTATGGATCAATTTATGGGATTCTTCAACGCTCATATTTGGATCGGTCATAATGTGCATGTCGATATGCAAGTCATTATCACTTCCCCGGCTGCGTATATTATAGGTATCCTTAACCTGTTCAAAGCCAAGGGCAATATTTTTGATTTTTTCTGTATCAACAGCGGCTTTATCGACCAGCACATCACTATTGTCCCTAAATATCTCATAAGCTGCAAAAATTATAAAGCCGGCTACAATGAGAGATGCAATAGGGTCAATGATTGACGGCAGCCCCATTTTGATGCATATAAGCGTTGCTAATACACCTATTGAGACATATATATCACTTCTTGTATGCATGGAGTCGGATATCAGAATCTGACTCCCAAGCTTTTTACCGCTCTTGTATTCATATAAACATACAAAAATATTGATGCAAAGCGTTATAAGAAGTACGATCAGACTTTCCATCGTAATGCTTGGTATTACCGGGTTCACAAACCTGCTTATTGCACTTAGAATTATTTTCATGCCAATAAAGAAAAGCATTCCCGCTATAAAGAGGCCTGTAAGTGTTTCAAACTTTTTGTGCCCGTATGGATGATCCTTATCAATCGGCTTGGATGCCAATCGTATTCCTATCAGGCCTACAACATTAGAAGAACCATCTGTCAATGAGTGAAATCCATCTGCGGTCATACTGGAACTATTTATAATTGAGCCTATCATTATCTTCAGTACCGCAACACCCAGATTTGCAAAAAGAATAATCCAAAGCACCTGTCTAACTTTTTTATAAATATCTGCTGACATGATCATCTACCCCTTCAACTGATTATCTTTATCACTGAATGAAGTTTCGTTCAATATTAATACCTAAGCCTTAAGAATAACGATAAGCAATAATAACTGGTAGAAAAAATACCCGTGGCACCATAATTTCTTTGAATTATAGTCCCACAGGTATTCACTCCTGCTGCCGGCTTTTCTGCCAGCCCAGCCCCACACGCTTCTAAAAAGCGTATCGCCTGCTCTATTTGCAAATATTTACTTATCTGTAATTACAGTCTATGTTAAAGAGGGTTAATTTGTCAATCATAAATGTTTTTATTATACAATTTATTTTTGAGAGGCTTCTTTTACAGTTAGTATTTTCATTTCTGAGAATCAAACACATCTTCACAACATAAAACATATGATAATATTATAAGCCTGTGGGAGGATTGATAGTTGTGAATAAAAAGCACCAATGCCCTTATTATAATGAAATACCAAAGCATAACTATTATCAAATGCACCAGTGTCCTTACTTAGCTAATGCTCCAATGTATAATCCAAATTTCTGGGCACAGTTTTCTGATCAGCATACTCCCTTTTGTGATGAAGAAGAGCACAGTAATCTTATTGAGTTAAAGGACTATGGAGCAAACCCTTTTGTGGTTAATATTTCAGATGCCACCGAACAAAACAATACATTCCGTACCGCCCTATGGACAGGAAATCATTTGCAGCTTACCTTGATGAGCATCAAAGTTGGTGAAGAAATAGGCTTAGAGATTCATCCTAATGTTGATCAATTTTTACGTATCGAAGAAGGTCAAGGAATTGTTAAGATGGGTGATAGAAAAGATAGGTTGGATTTTCAAAGAAGAGTCTATGATGACTTTGCCATCATCATACCTGCCGGTAAATGGCACAATGTTATCAATACAGGCAATAAGCCGCTTAAGCTGTACTCTATTTATGCGCCGCCTCAACATCCAAAGGGCACAGTTCATGAAACTAAAGCAATTGCAGAAGCTGCTGAGTAAAGCTGCAGCAAAGTATCAACAGCATCTGTAAAAATCTGCAAAAACAGCTTTCTATGGAAAAAGTTGTCATAGAAAGCTGTTTCTTATTTCACCTGATGTCTTCCCATGGACAAATCCATATCATCATTCAATAAGCTTTGCAAACTCTCTAACCTTTTGCCGTACATGCAAGTCCTGCAAACTGTCCCGTGATTTTCCCAATAGCTTTTCGCTCTCCCGGCGTTGATGATATATATAGGCCCTAAGCTCGGCCCTTAGCTTATCATCTCCTGTCTGTGCATAAATTTTTAATGCAGGATCAATCCCTGATGGGCCTGATAGATATAATATTTCTACATCAAAGCTTTCGAGTGTTCCCGAAAGAAAACGATCGGCATTGTATCGGGCAACAAAACCGTCGGGGTTAAGAAGACAAAGCGAGCAAAGCATCAGAGTACCTATAAAAAGTGAAAGCCGTACAATTGAAAACTGCCATTTTTGCAATGCAATTACACCGGCAAATATAAAAGAAAGAAAGCCCATAAACAAGCATGGCAGCAACCGGCGTATAGAAAGCCCGTATGCCCCGATATACAGCGCCATTTTGCTGAATGCGGTGGCTATGAGTATCATAGTCAGCAAAGAGAGCAAGCAATTAAATATTTTTAATGCGCAGCCTCTTTGCTGAGGTTTTTTGCAAAAAATATTGGCCAATACCAGTATGGATAGATTGATAGCTGCAATTTGACACAGTTCAAAAAATCCGCTGCGCGCATACTCCGAATAAATCTGCCATCCCTCTGGCCTCTGTCCTGCGAAAGCAGAGAAAAAGTAAGGCAGCTGGCTGCCTATGAATAACAGATACAGACCGCATATTAAACCAAGGGCAGTGTAAACAGTAGCCAATGAGAGTACCTTTGCGGATTCAATAGCATATTGAATCCCCTCTCTTTTAAATGTATTGCAGCCTCTGTTGTGTGCGCACCCCGACACAAGCCCGAATAGATAAGCTGCTATCGGTATTGCAAGAAAACCGTTAAATATAAAATCCATAAATTGATTCTTCATCCATCGATAATATTCATAGATTGTATTTGCTATTTTAGAGAAACCTCCACTGTCTGCTCTCATAAGCAATGGCAGGACCATACCTGCAACTAATAATGCAAGCAGCAGACCGAGCATAATGGATAAAATCTGCCTTCCCAGTCTTCCTTTTATATATTTGGGCGAAGAGAGGCTTTT
>DPSW01000155.1 GCA_003527145.1 Clostridiaceae bacterium
GCAGACTTTCTGATGTATTCGGGAGTATCAAAATCGGGTTCTCCGGCACCGAAGCCATAAACCTTTATACCTTCAGAAATCATCTGTTTCAGCTTCGAATCAATGGCTAATGTTAACGATGGATTAATCTTATCTGCTTTATCAGAAATTTTTAATTGCATTTTAAAACCTCCAGCTGTGAATAAATTTTTACTTTTTTGCCAGATCTGCAGCTCTTTTTAGATCCAGAACTTTAGTATAATCAATTGTTATGCTTCCCATAATGGGCTGCCCGTTTTGTTTTATTCCATGGCAGTCTGTTCCCCCGGTCATCAGCAGCTTTCTTTCCTTGGCCATATAAAATAAGTATTTTACCATATCCGGATCATGCTTTGGATGATATACCTCAATGCCTTTTGCACCTAAATTCAAAACTTTTACTATGGCTTTTCTGTCTGCAATAAGGCCCGGGTGAGCTAAAACTGGAATTCCGCCGACTTCTTTAATCATATTTATTCCATCTTCCGTTGTGAGTCTGAATCTTTCAACATAGGCAGGGCCGCCTATTCCGATATATCTTTCAAAGGCACCTGCCATACTGTCTACATACTCTTTCTCCACCATAGCCCGAGCTATATGAGGGCGTCCTATACTGCTGCCCTTTGATATCTCCTCTACCTGCTTTAGATTTATATTGACCCCTAAATGATTTAATTTTTCAATCATTGTAACCGCCCGATTATACCTTGCTTTCTGCATTCTTTTCAGATTTTCTAAAAACCAAGGATTATTGTAATCTATGTAATAACCAAGCATATGAATTTCTTTTCCATCTAATTCGGTATTGAGCTCAATCCCCGGAACAATTTCTAATTTATCAGGCGCACTATTGCTTTTAATTGCAGTATCTATGCCCGATACCGTATCATGATCAGTTATGCCTATCGCACGCAACCTTTTTTTAAAGGCCCAATCAACTACTTCTGAAGGGCTCAAAAGTCCATCCGATGCATCAGTATGTATGTGTAAATCAGCANNTTCCATATAAGACACCTCTATTACAGCATTATACCCTAATTATGAAAGAATTAATATAAAATAATTTGATTCAAAAACAAAAGCACCTTAAAAGTGCTCTTGCTATTTCAAGTATATTTTTGTTTATCTGGAGTTTATTATCAGCTTTATAGCTGTTCTTTCTTCTCCTTCAATGTCTATATCAGTAAATGCAGGCACACATACCAAATCCATGCCGCTTGGTGCTACAAAGCCTCTTGCTATCGCTACTGCCTTTATTGCTTGATTAAGAGCCCCGGCACCAATAGCCTGAATTTCTGCTCCGCCATTTTCCCTTAATACCCCAGCAAGAGCTCCGGCAACTGAATTGGGATTAGATTTTGAAGATACTTTTAATACTTCCATTTATAATGCCCCCTTAAAACCACATATATTTAGTAATACATCCAAAATATTCTACATATAATGTGAAAATCCTTTTTTTAATAGCTATTTATACTAAATTTAGTCGTTTTNNATCAATTCTTAGCAAAACTGCATTTATTTGTCCCGAATCTTCCTCAGCTTCAAATCTTCCCGGAAGACTTGATATAAATTTTTTAATTATTATATCCTTTTTTACCCCGAGCACAGAATTCAAAGGCCCTGTCATCCCTACATCAGTTATGTAGGCTGTGCCTTTTGGCAGTATGCGTTCATCAGCGGTTTGCACATGAGTGTGAGTGCCTAATACAGCTGTAATACGGCCATCAAGAAACCAGCCCATGGCAATTTTTTCTGAAGTGGCTTCTGCATGAAAATCCAGTATTTTTATTTCCACATTATCTCCTATCTCAGAGAGGAGACTGTCAATCGTTTTGAATGGGCATTCAATGCAATCCATAAATACCCTTCCGCACATATTGATGATTGCTGCTTTGCGGCCATTTACTTCTACAATTACATAAGGCTTGCCGGGGGTTCCCAGCGGATAATTTGCAGGCCTTACCAGCCGGTCTGCATCATCAATAAAGTCAAAAATCTTTTTTTGTGCCCATGCATGATTTCCTAAAGTGATAACATCTATTCCATAGCTGAGCAAATCTTCATATATTTCCTTTGTTATGCCTACACCGCCGGCGCTGTTTTCTCCATTGGCAATGATCAAATCAACGGAATTCTCCTCTTTAATTCTTGACAGATTCTCTTTTATTAAATTTCTTCCTGTTCTTCCGAATATGTCGCCAATAAATAATATGACCATTTTACTGTCCTCCTCAAGAATATTGTCGCTGCTTATGTAATAAGTATTATACCATTATGTAATAATTATATATAAGGCATATTTTAAAAAGAACGGTTAAGACCGTTCTTTTTTCATTTTGCATATTCAATTGCCCTTGTTTCTCTGATCACATTTATTTTTATTTGACCGGGATATTCAAGTTCATCCTCTATCCTTTTAACTATGTCCCTGGCGATATAAACTATCTCAGAATCACTTATATCCTCAGGTTTTACCATAATTCTTATTTCTCTACCGGCTTGAATTGCAAAAGATTTTTCTACTCCATCAAAGGAATTTGCTATTTCCTCGAGTTTTTCAAGTCTCTTTATATAGGACTCTAATGTCTCTCTCCTGGCACCGGGCCTTGCTGCAGAAATCGCATCTGCGGCCTGAACCAGCACTGCTTCCACAGTATTTGTTTCCACATCACCATGATGGGCTAATATAGCATGTATGACTTCTGGAGACTCCTTATATTTCTTTGCCAAATCAGCGCCAATTTGTACATGTGGACCTTCAACTTCATGGTCTACTGCCTTACCTATATCATGCAGCAAACCTGCTCTTTTCGCAAGATTTACATCAGCTCCTAATTCAGCGGCCATAGCTGCAGCTAAATGGGATACTTCGATGGAATGATTCAGCACGCTTTGTCCATAGCTTGTTCTGAATCTAAGCCTGCCAAGTAATTTTATGAGCTCGGGATGCAAGCCATGTACTCCTGTATCGAAGGTAGCCTGCTCTCCTTGTTCTCGGATATAATTCTCAACTTCTTTTTTTGACTTTTCAACCATTTCTTCAATTCTGGCTGGATGTATTCTGCCGTCAATTATCAGCTTTTCTAAAGCTACGCGGGCAATTTCCCTTCTTATCGGGTCAAAACCGGACAAAATAACGGCTTCCGGTGTATCATCAATGATTAAGTCAACTCCTGTAAGAGTCTCTAATGTCCTAATGTTTCTTCCTTCTCTTCCAATTATTCTGCCTTTCATCTCA
>DPSW01000371.1:0-2126 GCA_003527145.1 Clostridiaceae bacterium
AAAGGTTTAAGTATAGATCTGGTTATTTTAAATCTGGACGAAAGCAACTACCTGCAGCCTTTAAGAACAGCCATCCTCAATTTAGTGGAGGATAGCTGCGGCAGATATTTGTTAGGCACTTCCGGCGGAGTATTCATTATTAATGCTTCTAATATTTCTTGCGAAGATAAAGATTTATTGATTGCTGCTTCTGCTTTGACATTTAAGGCTGAAAAGGGTCCTATAGAAAAGCAGCTGCTTGAAATAAGCATAAGGAAGGCTGAAAATAGAAAAGAGGACAATGGTGAAAGAACGAAAAAATGTGAACTCCCTGCTATAAATGATGCTTTTATGTTCAATGGCTATGGCGGATTTGTCAAAGATGGAAGTGAATATGTCATGAACCTGAAGAATGGGCATATTACGCCTGCTCCCTGGGTAAATGTGATTGCAAATCCTAAATTCGGATTTATAATATCTGAAAGCGGCGGAGGCTATGCCTGGGCAGAGAATAGCAGGGAATATAAGATTACCTCCTGGACAAATGATCCGGTTGCAGATGAGCCACAGGAGATCATTTATATGGAAGACATGGAGAAAGAGGAAATATGGACCATCACACCAAGCGCTTCGAAAAATGCTGAACCCTGGGCAGTAAGGCATGGCTGGGGCTATACGGTATTCAACATGGATTGCTATGGAATTAAGCAAGAGTTAGAGATGTTCACACCTTTAGATGAGAAGCTTAAGGTGAATATACTGAAGCTTAAGAATAAAGAGAGCAGAAGGAAAAAGCTGAAGCTCTATTACTATGTTGAGCCTGTGCTTGGGGTAAATAAAAAAGAAACAAAGCCCCATATAGTAATTGATCATGATGCTGAATTTGACGGGTTGATTTTAAGGAATAGCTATAACAGCGATTTCCCGGGAAGGGCGGCATTTATGGCATCCTCAGAACCTATAAAGGGATATAAGACAAACAGGCTTGGATTTTTAAACATGGCGGAAGAAAATGCTTATGCGGACATAGATTATGAAGCCTGCGGAGTGATCCAGATTGAGATAAGCCTGGGGGCCATGGAGGAGAAAAAAATCGGGTTCTACCTTGGGCAGAGCAGCGAGTACAAGGAAATCAAGGCTGTTCTGGAAAGGTATAAGGATATTTCTACAGCAGAGCATGAACTGAAAATGGCAAAGCAAAGCTGGCAGGCAATCCTGGGGAAAATCAAGGTTGAAACCCCTGACAAATCTATGGATCTGCTATTGAACGGATGGCTTGCATATCAGGCCATATCCTGCAGATTATGGGCCAGGTCAGGCTTTTACCAGTCCGGGGGAGCATATGGCTTCAGGGATCAGCTTCAGGATGCCGTGAATATCGGGATGCTGATGCCGGATTCGCTTAAGGAGCAGATCCTGCTTCATTGCAGCCATCAATTTGAGGAAGGTGATGTGCAGCATTGGTGGCATCCTGTAGCTGGAGACAAAGGCGTAAGAACAAGATTTACTGATGATCTGCTATGGCTTCCTTACGCGGTTATTGAGTATATAAAGCTTACGGAGGACAATAGTGTATTGAAAATTGAGAGGCCATACATCAAGGCGGAGCCCCTTAAAGAAGGGGAGGATGAAAAATACGTCATACCGCAGGCTTCTTCTATGATGGATACTGTTTATGGGCATTGTACAAAAGCTATAGACAGAAGCTTGAATTTCGGCATTCATGATCTGCCGAAGATGGGCTCCGGAGATTGGAATGACGGTATGAATATGGTGGGCAATAAAGGAAGCGGAGAAAGCATATGGCTGGCGTTCTTCTTGTATAAAATATTGGAAGGCTTTATTCCCATATGCACTTTGATGAGAGATTCGGAAAGAGCAATAAAATACGAAGCAGTCATGGATAAGCTGAAAAAAGCTATTGAAGACAATGGTTGGGATGGGAATTGGTACAAGAGAGCGTATTATGACGATGGCACCCCTCTCGGATCTTCANNGACTCCATCGCACAAAGCTGGGCAGTATTATCCGGAGCAGCAGCCCCTGAAAGGGCATCAATTGCCATGGAGTCTGTGAAAAGACATTTGGTAAAAGAGGATGAGGGATTGATACTCCTTTTTACGCCGCCTTTTGATAAAACCGATAAA
>DPSW01000371.1:2150-2655 GCA_003527145.1 Clostridiaceae bacterium
GCGGGCAGTACACCCATGCTGCAGCCTGGGTCATATGTGCCTTTGCCCGACTGGGTGAAGGTAACATGGCTCATAAATTATTTCATATGATAAATCCTATAAATCATGCCAGGACACCTCTTGAATGCGCTGTTTATAAGACAGAGCCTTATGCTGTAGCGGCTGATGTATATGCTGCAGGGCCTCATATAGGAAGAGGCGGCTGGTCATGGTATACGGGCGCTGCCGGTTGGATATACAGAGCGGGTATCGAATATATATTGGGTATAAAAAGNNAGGTGACTTACAATAACGCTGGTACAATCTACAACATTAATGTTTTGAACCCGGAAAGCAGGAGTCTGGGAGTCGCATCCCTCAGCTTGGATGGAAAATTAATAAGCAACAAATCCCTAGAGCTTATCGATGACAAAAAGATTCATGAAGTTGTGGTTTTGATGGGTTGTAAAGAATGATTAGTAAATGCTATTATATATTGAGAAGATAGACCAGCTAATTAAAGTCA
>DPSW01000144.1 GCA_003527145.1 Clostridiaceae bacterium
ATTGGATTGGGCTTTTACTTTAAAATAAATATCGGTTTGTTTGGAATGTTCTTTGCTTATTTAGTAGGTGCTTTTGTGTTAGATATGAAGGTAAAGAGTATTATTAACTTGTGGCCAATAAATTTATTTTTTACGATTATGACTATTACATTTTTTTACGGATTTGCAGTGTCCAATGGGACTCTTGAGAAAGTTGCCACAAAAACAGTTTATGCAACCCGAAAAGCAACTTTTTTAATCCCGGTTGTATGTTACTTTTTAGCATTTATAATGACGGCAGTCGGACCAGGCCCCTATGCAGTCTATGTATTCTTGGCGCCAATCATAATGGCAATATCTGACGAGATAAAAATGAACAAAATACTTGCCGCTATTATTGTTGTAAGTGGTGTCGTGGCTGGCTGTTTCTCTAATTATGGCGTCGGCGGTGCTATTACGCGAGGGTATATCGAAGCTGCCGGTTATGCTGCTCTGGCAGAACAATATACTTCCAGAGTCTTCTGGAATACATTTCTAGCCGAAACAATCTTATTTATCGCCGCATACATTTTCTTTAAAGGATATAAAGTAGCAAGTACAGAAATAAAAAAACCGGAGCCTTTTACCTCAAAACAAAAAATTACATTAATTCTAATGTTCGGTGCAATAGGATTTGTTATAATACCTTCAACGCTAGCCAGCTTTATTCCCCATTCAACAATTTTGGCCTTATTGAAGGCAAAATTGGATATTTCTTTTGTTTCAATATTTGCAGCACTTTTAGCTATATTCTTTAAAGTAGGTTCGGAAAAAGAAGCACTAAAACAAGTTCCTTGGAATACAATAATACTTATCAGCGGCATCAGCATGTTGATTTCTGTTGCAGTTGAAGCAGGTTCCATCGATTTATTGGCACATTGGTTTAGCACCAGAACGTCAACCGCTTCAGCGCCTATCATACTTTCATTGGTAGCGGGAACTATGAGCTTCTTTGCCAGCACACTAGGTGTTGTTATGCCGACATTGTATCCGATTGTTGAAGGAGTTGCAAATGCGACAGGGCTTGCTCCAACAACTCTATTTTCAATTATAACAATATCAGGATCATTTGTAGGCATNNCATTGACTCTTACGGGTGTGACTGATGAAGAAACAAGGGACAAGCTGTTTAAGCAGCTGTTGATCATTCCATTTGTCAGCTTAGCACTTGCCATTGTATTGCTGTTATGCGGGGTTATACGTTAACAATTATCTTTCGATAGACAAAGCTCGACATACAAAGCAAAAGTAATGAATTTGGATTTGAAAGAAGGAAAAGCAGGTATACATTTCTGATATATGTCTTTTCCTTCTTTAATTGGCACATTATAAACATTACACTAATATACAGAATCGTTTTAACGATTTCTCTGCTACTGCAATTACCTTAGCTTTTTAATGATTTCCTTGTACTCCCTGTCAAGAGCCTCAATATCGTCATTCTTAGACGGCATGCTCAATTTCCCCAGTATTTCTGCCATGCGGTGCTGAAGCACCATCTTGTCGGCTGATTTATCATTTTGCTGCGTCGATTCTTCTTTTTTCCGGATGTAATCGCTGTATGTCCCGTCAAAGCATATGGTTTTCTGATTCTCAATGGCTATTATATGATCGGCGATATTGCTTACAAATCTTCTATCGTGAGAAACAAATACCACAGTTCCGTTATAGCTCAGTACCGCTTCCTCTATTGCTTCCATCGAATATATGTCCAGATAATTGGTGGGTTCATCTAAAACCAGTACATTAAAATCGCTCAGAATTATTTTTGCCAGGGCCGCTTTTACCCTTTCGCCTCCGCTCAGCAAAGAAACCTTTTTCATGACTTCTTCCTGCTTAAACAGGAGCCTGGCAAGCAGAATCCTTGCAAAGGTTTCATCATATATGCTGCTTTCCATAACATTCTCCAGCAATGTCCTGCTGCTATCTAAAATGCTCATATCCTGGCTGAAGTAGCCGATTTTGGCACCTATAGCTCTGTTTATTGCCGGATCGCCATTTATGATCATCTTGATAAGTGTGGTCTTGCCGCTCCCATTTGGACCTATTACAGCAGTTTTGCTATTGTTGAACACCTTGAATTGGGCCTCTTTGAAAACTACCTTATCCCCGAAGCTTTTATCAAGCCCGTCAGAGCTCAATATAACCTTGGAATAAAGCTGTCTGGTCTTTTGTATGTCTATATTGATTTCCTGCTGTTCCTTTGGTTTTTGCTTCACTTCAAGCTTTTCAAGCCTGGTCTTAATGGCATTAATCCGCCTGTCAAGGGTTGCTTTTGCAGCCTGATTGCCCATCTTATGAAGCCGAGCCTCTGAATTTCCCATCCTTTTAGGAGCTTTCCGCATTGTTTTTGATTCGTTCGTCTTCTGCTCTGCAGCTTCGTGCAGCCTGTTCTTTTCTGAAACATACTGATCATACTCAAATGCAGCCCGTTCTCTTTCTTTTTCTTTCAATTCCTTGTATTTAGAGTAATTGCCTTTATAAAACCGTACTTCTCCACTTTCGATCTCCAGTATCGTATTGCAAACCGTATCTAAAAACTCTCTATCGTGGGATACAATCAGTATTGCTCCGCTAAATTGCATCAGCTCCTTTTGCAGGAGCTCTATCCCTTGGTTGTCAAGATTGCTTGTGGGCTCGTCTCCAATGATCAAAGAATTCTCCTTACCTAAAGCCTTGGCTATCTTGAGCCTGGCTATTTCACCTCCGCTTAAACCTTCATTGTTCAAACCGCTTACACCAAATCTGCTGGCTGCATAATCATCTATGCCGGTTTTTTCTTCATCCCCAAGCTGGGTTATATAAGCGTAGGTTCCATAAATCGCCGATACTCCTTCATCGGGCATGACCCTATTGGTCAGAATGTTAAGGAATGTAGTCTTCCCTGAGCCATTTAAGCCTACTATACCGATCCTGTCATTTTTATATATCTTAAAATCGTCAACCTTCAGTATCAATCTATCGTTATAATACTTCTTGACTCCATTCATCTGAGCTATCAACATAAAAAATCCCCNNTACTCTTGTACAAACTTTCATAATACCGCACTAGAGCCCTGCTTCAAAAAACAGGCAAACAAAAAGGCAGTATTCTTACGTCATTTCACTTTTAACGCTATTGAAAAGCAAGTATTTATTAAAGGGCATAACTATCCTATCCAGCTTAATAACAAAGTTACAAATTGTGATCATCTCTAAGCAAAGAATAGACTAGTTAATCATATCTCCTTTTATACCTTCC
>DPSW01000212.1:0-1015 GCA_003527145.1 Clostridiaceae bacterium
AGATGCAAATATATAGTCAAAGCCATACAAATGGTCATAGATGGTACAATTGATTTGAACCGCATTAAGGCTATGGATATCGATAGTGCAAGGCAGGAGCTTATGAAGGTGCCGGGAGTGGGTATCAAGGTAGCAGATTGCATAATGCTTTTTTCTATGCCNNACCTTCATCAGGATGTGCCTATGAAAGCTATCCATGCTTTTGCACGGGAAAAGTTCGGAGACTTGGCAGGCTTTGCACAGGAATATTTATTTTATTATGCAAGAGAGATGAAGATAGGCAGCAATAAGGGGGAAAAGTAATGATATTATTAGGAGCAGTGACCAATGCTGCTGCAGTGTTTGTCGGCGGAATCACGGGCTTGCTTATGAAAAAAGGACTGCCGAAGAGATTTGGAGACTCGATAATGCATGCCCTTGCCCTCTTCACCTTTGGATTGNNTGGCATTTTTTATGAAATCACAGCAGATAATGATCGTGATAGCCAGCTTGCTGCTGGGAACACTTATCGGGGAAATTATTGATATAGAGAAGAGATTGGAAAGCTTGGGGAACTCCTTGCAGTCCAAAGTCAAAGGTGTCGGCGGAAGCTTTTCTGAAGGCTTTGTAACTGCAAGCCTTCTTTTTTGTGTCGGCTCCATGGCGATAATGGGTTCTTTGCAAAGCGGACTTTCGGCAAATCATGAGGTTCTTTATGCAAAAGCCGTTATGGATTTGGTGGCTGCGCTTATATTTGCTGCTGCCATGGGACTTGGGGTGGCGATGTCCGCCGTACCTGTGTTGATCTACGAGGGGAGCCTGAGCCTTCTGGCATCTGTAGCATCTCCTTACCTTAGCAATGCAGTAGTGGATGAAATGACTGCCGTAGGCGGAGTATTGCTGATGGGACTGGCCCTTTCCATATTGGAAATCAAAAAGATCAGAGTAGGAAATATGATTCCCGGTATATTTTTGCCTATAATCATAATGTTGTTTATGAAATAGGGCTGTTGAATAACGCATTCAACCTGTCATT
>DPSW01000212.1:1068-4324 GCA_003527145.1 Clostridiaceae bacterium
TCTATTATCCTTTCATTTACCAGGCTCTTTAATATTTCCTCTTGATTTTCTGCTTCAGGAGAGAAGGAAGCAGTGCAATAAAAGCCGTTTTCTTTCCAAATGTAATCAGTTTCGCAAATTTTGCCTTCATATGTAAGTTCATATCGCAGGACATCTTTGCCGGAAATCGATAATGATTGGGTTTTTATTTTATTTGATTCATCTGCTTTGCCAATGCTTAGCTCAAAGTATCCCTTTTCCCTTGCGTGATCATATATTTTAGAGCCTTTCCTTTGAACAAATGTGAGAGAGTCCTTGGGCAGATTGTAAATCATTACAAGCTCATAATTGATTTTGTTATTTTCTATATCTGAATCGGAGGATATACCTACACTTGCATAGGATGCCTTTATATCTTTTGGAATAACTAATGGAAACTTAATAGGAAATCCCAAAAGAGTTTTTGCTTTTTCCAGATCTTCCTTATCATATATTGATAATTGGCCGATTTCAGTGGAAATTTCGGGAGTTATAGGGGCATAATCCACATTTTTTATATGCGGCAGGTATTTTATAGATTCTGCGATCTTCATCACATCTTCCTGGGATAGGTCTATTCTTCTGTTGATATTTCCTTTAGGTGTTTTTACATCCCAAGTATATTCTATACCATAGAATATGCCTTCATCCTGCCATAGGAAATATTTTTTTGTGCTTTCCCAACCGCTTCCATCAGCAACTATACTTGCAGTGATAGTAAAAATTGAGCCTTTTAGACTTCCATAGCCAAGCGGTTTCTCATCGCTCATGCATTCATTTTTTGCACTTTCTTTAAGAAATCCTTTTAGATCCTTTGTGGAAGCATGAAAAGTAAAGCTTGATCTTTTATCCAATTTTTTATCAAAGAAAATCTTTACCGCATCTGCTCCTTCATAAGCTTTTATCATATGAAAAGCACTCGGAATATAGCCTGAAGGAACAAAATCTGGCACTTTGAATTTAAATCCTGCAACTTTTGCCATTTTATTAATATCATTGTAGGATTTTAGCGGTGCATCAATGAGAAATTCGGCCTTGTCTGCCGGAGCCTTATCAATCAACATGCCCTGAGACTTTTCTGCGGTCATGGCGCCGCTGTCTGTTATGCTGCTGGAGCTCACAGCGTTTGTAAGGGTTATGCTTCCTATAAGTATGCAGCATATAACCGCAGCCGCAGAAATTTTATAGGAACCTTTTTTAAATGCTTTGATCATATGAATTCTCCTTTTAATTTGATTTTTTGTTTCAAAAAAGCTTATCAGACTTAACTGACTATGCTCATTAAAAAACATCCTGGAAAGATTGACCATGGTCATACCGTATGGCATTATTTCTTCTTCTCCAAGTATCTCAAGCACATAGGCATCGCTGGCAATTTCTCTGAGCAGCTTCATCCTTTTTGCAGCAAACCATACCACAGGGTTAAACCAATGTACCATCACGGCTATTGTTCCCAATAGATTATAAACAGAGTCTTTTCTTTTGCAATGGACCAATTCATGCAAAAGGATATGCATAAGCTGTTTGCCGCTTATTTTGCTGCATATGCCTTCCGGCAAATAGATTCTGGGCCTTATAATTCCCGATATACAGGGACTTTTGAAACTTTCATCTGTGTAAATAGAAATACCGCTTTTTATTTCCAGTTTTTTTAAACAANNTAAACAATCCTCCAGTAAAGAAACAATATCCGGTTCTGCAAGTCTTCTGAAATATATGGCTTTACCCTTAAATTTAAACATAGCTGTTAAAGCAGAAAGAGCCATAGAAAGGAATCCGGCAAACCAGGTCAGGGAAGCTATTCTTAAAGCGTATCCGGCCGAAGTTTCTTTTCCTTGATCATTTGAGTATTCCTCAAAGGAAAGCACATAGCCGTTTTCATAGTAATTCCTGCCATGATCTCTGTAGCTATTAACTTCACCGCTAATATCATGATCATACCCTTCTGCTGAAAAAGCGGAGGCATCCAAAACAGCAGTCTTTTTAGAGTCAATAAAATTTTGAATTTTTGCAGGTAAAAGATTTAATATGCTTAAAGGGCTTTCGGGAACTACCGGTGTAAGAAGCCTTATCAGAACTAAAAGCCATAATGCATGATGAAATCTTGGACCGATTCTATCATTGAAAATCAGTTTTATCAGTATTATGATCAATGATAAAATACCGGCGGCTATCGAAGAATATAGAACCCAGAGAAAAAGCTTGCTTATCATATCCATATTAAATCCTCTCCGCTTTCTTTTCTTCAAGAAGCTTTTGGAGCTTTTCAATCTCTTTGTCGGTTAAAGGTTCATCTTCCAAGAAGTTTGAAAAAAGCATGCTTACAGTACCGTCATATACTCTCTCAAGAAAAGACTTATTTTCAGCCTTTATACATTCCTTTTCGGATACTATGGGATGATATAAATAGTTGCGGCCGGATTTTTCAAAGCCTATTGCGCCTTTTTTAAGAAGCCTGTTTATGAATGTTTTTACGGTCTGACCGGACCAATTCATTTTATCTGATAGAGATGATATTATCTCATCTGATGTTATAGGGCTGCTTTTCCATATAAGCTTCATTATCTCCCATTCGGCTTCCGAAATCCTCGGAATATCTCCCACAAGCAATACCTCCTATCTGCCATAACTTTGTTTACAATTGTAAACATTAATTTAAGTTTACGATTGTAAACAAAATATGTCAAGTAAAATATTTCTATTTTCTAAAAACATATTGACAGAAGTGAAAATCAGATGTATTATTAGTTATGAGCATATGCACATAACTAAACGAGGTGATAAAATGCCTAGGCCAAGGAAATGCAGAAGAATAGAATTTATGCCCGACAATCAATATTTTTATCCTAAATCCAAAGATTTCGAAGAGGTCATAATCAGTTTTGAAGAGGTAGAAGCTCTCAGACTCTCTGATCTTGAAGCTATGGAACAAGATTCTGCATCTGAAAAAATGAATGTTTCCAGAGGTACCTTTCAGAGAATTATTAATTCTGCCAGACATAAAATTGCAGATGCCATTATAAATGGAAAAGCAATTAGGATAGAAGGCGGAGATTATGAGCTTATGAGCGGCAATGGGAATGGTATGGGTCATTGCAGGAGATTCAGAGGAGGCAGAGACTAAAGGAGATAATCACATGCATCTCTATAAAGAGGAGGTGTAAGAATGAGAGGATGGAATATGAGAGAGCAGGGTCCTAACCCCTATCCCTTTTGCAGATGCAATCCTTCATTGCCC
>DPSW01000292.1:0-1692 GCA_003527145.1 Clostridiaceae bacterium
GCACCATATGAATATTGGATAGAATAAATCTAACTGGATTTTGGATACTGTTCAATAATCATGTATCTAATGTGAGGGGGAGAAGCGTATGTTTAAGTATATGATTGATGAGGATGTAGAATTAAGGTTGCTTGATAATAATCATGCAGAGGTCATGTTCAAATCAATTGATTTATGCAGAGATTATTTAAGAGAATGGTTACCCTGGATAGATGGCACNNACAAAGAAACAGTTTGCATCAAATGAAGGATTTCAAGCAGGAATATGGTATAAAGGAGAGTTCGCAGGAGTAATAGGCTACTATGGGCTTAACTGGTATAGTAAATCAGTAAACATTGGATACTGGCTTGATAAAAGATATATGGGAAAAGGTATCATGACAAAAGCATGTAGAGTATTTATCGATCATGCTTTTAATGAATATAAATTAAATAGAGTAGAAATTAGATGCGCCGAGGGAAATTACAAAAGCAGGGCTATACCTGAAAGGCTGGGTTTGTCTAAAGAAGGCATTATAAGAGAGGCTGAGTGGCTCTATAATTATTATGTCAACCATGTTGTTTACGGCATGTTAGCTGCTGAATGGAAATAGTGCCGACGATATTGATTGCATAACTTGGGGCCATAAGAGTCATTGTCCTAAAGGCTTCGCTAGTATGAGCGTTCGTGTTTTAAGGACATGNNTGCTTAAGAGCAGAGCAGATATTTCTTGAACAGAATATTTTGGAGAATAACCAAGCCCACCACAATAGGAGTGAGGGCTATGTTGTTGAAAGAAAATACAATTTTATTGGTTAAACATACATATCATGATTCATGGTACTTACCAGGAGGCAGAATGAAAAAAGGAGAGATATTTGAACAAGCAATCAGGAGAGAACTGTATGAGGAATTAGATTGTGAGCTGCATTCTATAAGATTATTTGGGGTTTATAATAGTTTTAATGAGTACAAAAATGACAGCATTGTTATTTTCTACTCAGATGATTTTTCTTTGTCAGGCAAAACAGATGGAGAAATTGAAAGATATGATTTCTTTAAGTTAAACAAATTGCCTGAGGAAGTATCAATGGGCACAAGAAAAAGGATTGAAGAATATACAAAAGGATATACTTCAAATTTTGGACTTTGGTAAAGGTGAATAGATTTTATGATATTAGAAATATGAGTTAGCTATAATTTTGATTATTGCTGCACTGGGTGTTGTCAAGTATAGCCTAGGGGTATTGGTTCGAGAATGTTGCTCATGCAACAAAGCTGGGTGAAATATGTAACTCAATCAATACAATGTGAATGACAGGGGGTAACAAAAATGCAAGTAAATTATAATAATATCTCAAAAAACTATGATGATGTCAGAAATGCGGACTTAGAGCTTATAAATATGTTTTTAGAAATGACTATAATAAATGAAAATACAAAGGTGCTGGACTTTGGTTGCGGCNNAATTACGGGAGCGAGAGTTTATGGCGTTGAACCGTCAGAAGGGATGAGAGAAAAAGCAAGACAGAAAAATGCCAGCCTCAGCGTTGTGGAAGGCAATCATGAAAATATACCATTTGAAGAGAAATTCTTTGACTTTATATATATGACAGATGTTATTCATCATGTACCTGATATCAATAGGATGTTTGAAGAAATAAACAGGGTGCTTGTTGATAAAGGTAAATTGTGCATCTGTACTCAATCAC
>DPSW01000292.1:1703-3423 GCA_003527145.1 Clostridiaceae bacterium
AAACGATATCCGGATGTAGACTTAATTAAAACAGCTGGTGAAAAAAATGGACTTAGGTATTTAAAAAACATAATAATGGGTGAAGGCGACATTATTAATGTTGGTATGGATTTCGTTGATCTGGTAAGAAATAAAGGCTATTCCATGTTTCATCTTATACCGGAAGAGGAATACGAGAAAGGTCTGTCAAAATTAGAAGAGGATATGGATAGAGGTGGATTAGCTGTTAAGATATCTGGAGACTCTTTAGTATGGTTTATAAAAGAAAAGAAATGAGAATTATGCCTCATTCAACACAAATATTTCCGCAAGAGTCCGTAGGCAAAGGTGCTGGAGTATAACCGTACAGCATCTGCAAGCATAAGAGACATCACTTTAAGGGCTGCTACGTGTCAGGAATATTTATATAACATACAGGAGGAATAATGGATGGAAGATGTATATAAAGTATGTCCAATTTATAAAAATGCTCGCATTACATTAAGGCAGACAAATTTAGATGATACAGAAGAATTGTTAAAATGTTACTCTGACAAAAATTCAGTTCCGTTTTTTAAATCTGATAATTGCCATGGAGATGATTTTCATTATACTTCACTTGAAAGAATGAAACAGGCAATCGAATTTTGGGATTTTTCATATAGTAACCGTTATTTTGTGAGATGGACGATTATCTTAAACAGTACGGGTGAAATAATTGGAACTATTGAGATGTTCCATCGAATAGCAGAAGATGAATTCAATCACTATGGTGTTTTAAGAATAGATTTAAAGAGCGAATATGAAAACCAGAAAATTATTGACACTATATTAGAAATAGCAAATGAATCATTTTACCCTCTATTTGATGTAAAATCTATACTTACAAAAGCGTTTCCGGCAGCAAAAGAAAGGCTGACTTCATTAGAGAAAAACGGATATACTCCATTGGACAAGAAGTTTATTATATATGATAATTATTTTGTAAGGACGATAGCGGATTAGAAAGCAATAATAGTAATATGCTGCGACAGAAGGGGTAAGGAAACTCATGATATAGACTTTTCCCGTACATATGGTAGCACAAAAGGATTGCTCTGTGGCTTGAGTGAATAAAATAATAATGCAAACGTGAGTAAAAATTAAAAGAATAAAAGATAAAATAGAGGATTTATATCACTAGAAAAACAGACTATTGGAGGAAAAGTTAAAATAAATTAGACTTCAGAAGAGGCCGCTATCCGAGAGAACTATGATGAAACAGTATTGTAACAGTAGGATATGGCGAAATAATGATTTGCATATTTTCTAATGAGGGGAGATCTATATGGATAAAAAATATACAGAAATAAACTCGAACTTTATTGATAAATGGACTGAAGAAGGTTGGGAATGGGGACAGCCTATTAGTCATGAAGTTTTTGAAAAAGCAAAAAATAATGATTGGTTTGTGCTATTAACACCTACTAAACCCGTACCAAAGGAATGGTTTTGTGAAATGAAGAATGCTGAAATATTGGGTTTAGCTTCTGGCGGTGGTCAGCAAATGCCTATATTTACCGCATTAGGTGCAAAGTGTACAGTATTAGATTATTCAGAAAAGCAACTGCTAAGTGAAAAAGAGGTAGCAAAAAGAGAAAATTATGAGATTAAAACTGTTAGAGCGGATATAACAAATCCTTTGCCTTTTGAGGATGAATCATTTGACTTGATTTTTCATCCTGTTTCTAATTGCTATATT
>DPSW01000292.1:3444-3635 GCA_003527145.1 Clostridiaceae bacterium
ACATTTTCAATGATGAAGAAACAATGGTAATCTATAAACTTCCATTTAATCCCTTGAAAGATGAACAATTATATGAGGATTCAATTAAAAATGATTGGGGAATTCAATTCTCACATACCATTGAGGAACAAGTTGGTGGACAATTACAAGCAGGCTTTGTGCTCACAGATATATACCAAGATACAAACGGT
>DPSW01000398.1:0-5528 GCA_003527145.1 Clostridiaceae bacterium
TCCCGATTATTCCGGGCACTATTCCCTTATCTCCTTTTATCAGCACTCTTCTGCCGGGAAGGCATGCCTCAGAAGCCAGGCCCACCTTTGAGAAATACAGAAACCCGTCAGGGGATATTGTTTTCACCGCATATCCAACTTCATCCATATGGGCACTGATCAGGACCCTTGGCCCCGGCTTTTTGCCCTTTTTTGCAGCCACCAGCATTCCGTTTTTCATGACCTCAATGGAATCTGCATATCCTTCCAATTCTTTTTTTATATATCTGGCAACATCCCATTCGTAACCGCTTAAGCCGATTATTGAAGTTAGTTCTTTCAATCTTTTTCTTATAGCTTCCTTCACTTTATCTCCCCTATCTTAATTTATTCGCAGCAAAGCATCTCTTTTATTTATTATTTTCAAGCCAGTCAAAAGCTCCTTGAGCTAAAAGGGCAGTACCTTTCCAGAAAACATCTTCATCTACTATGAATTTTGAATTATGATGGGGATATACCGGCCCCTTCTCAGGATTAGCTCCTCCCAGGAAAAAGAATGTTCCCGGCACCTCTGACAGGTAATAGGCCATATCCTCTCCACCCATTGTAGGCTCTGTGATTTCCAGGATGTTCTCTTCACCAATGACCTTTTTAGCTGTTTCATAAAAGCCCTTGGTAAACTCCGCATCGTTTACTACAGGCGGAGCACCCCAGGTGATGTCGTATTCGTAAGATCCTCTCATAGCCTTTGTAACACCCTGGGCTATTTCTTCTATCCTCTTTGCGATCATTTCTCTCTCTTCATTGTCTATAGCCCTGAAGGTTCCTTCTATCTCAACCTCATCGGGTATGATGTTATAGGCTGTTCCGCCGTGGACCTTGCCTATAGTGACAACTGCAGGATGTGTGGGCTTCATCTCTCTGCTCACTATTGTCTGAAGGGCAACAATCACGTGACTGACCATGACAACTGGGTCAATACCCATATTGGGCATCGCTCCATGGCATCCGTGCCCTTTGATTTTTAAGCTGAACTTATCAAAGGACGCCATTGCCTTTCCGTAGCTTATGGCTATCTGACCGGGTTCTGTTTCCTTAAAGATACTTCCTATATGAAGCCCCAGTACGGCGTCCAGCTTGGGGTTTTCCAATACGCCATCCTTTATCATAGCTTTGGCGCCATGGCTGCCTTCTTCATCCGGTTGAAAAATAAGCTTGATAGTTCCGTGTATTTTATCCCTATTCTCATGCAGTATCTTTGCCGCTCCCAAAAGCATTGCGGTATGAGTATCGTGACCGCAGGCATGCATATTGCCATTGGCTGCGATAAAGGGTACGTCCGCCTCCTCCTTTATTGCAAGAGCATCCATATCTNNTTTTATATTCAATTCCTATTTCCTTTAATCTTTCTGCCACATAAGCGGCTGTCTTCGGGAGCTCAAGGCCTACCTCCGGAATTTGATGAAGGTATCTTCTCCAGCACACGATATCGGGTTGAAGCTTTTTCGCTTCATTTACAATATCAATCAATTTGAATCCTCCTTTCATAGGCTAGCTTTTTACGGATTTATGTTCCATATTGTAAAATAATCTGGCTATTATAATTGTTCCAAATACAGAAGCAATTATGAGTACCCAAGCAGGAAGTGTCGTCGTAAATCGAAGTATTACGGGGATTCCTATTCCCACTACTGCCAGCTTTGGATATTTGATGGCAAATTGTCCGAAAACCGCTCCGAAGATTGCAGGGACTGTATAATTTGTGAATGCGCTTGCAATAACCGGAGGCAGTACCTTAATAAGAGCCGNNAAGGTTTGTTATAATTGACCCTGTAATTCCGAGAGTGGATATCACTTCAGCTTCTTTGGTCGCCGGCTCGGTATCTGTTACTTCAAGAGCCATTGCCGCGCATGGAAGCCTCAGGTTTGAAATATTTCCCGACAGGAATGAGAGATAAGTACCCGACATACCAAGCACTGAGTAATATGATATAGGCTCAACCACATAAAATGCACCAAACAGTGCTGCAATCATACCCCAGGATTTCATAGCCACCTCAAAAGGAGGAAACACGCCATATTTCATATAAAGGAAAATCACCGGAAAGAAGCTTAAAGCTGCCGCTAGCAATAATGTTACCATTCCAACCCTTATAACCGGTTTGAACCATAGCTCCTCAAATCTTTTATTATCCATAAATTCCACCTCCCTGTTTATTATCCAAATATTACTGCTGCGAGCATGCCAACGAGCATAGCAATACCCAGAGCATATTCTTTAATCTTCGGAAGCTTCTCAGTCAGCTTAATGACTACGACCATGGAAATAGCCCCTGCTATGACTGCTATAAGCCCGCCGCCACCTTTTTTAATGTCTCCCGAGTTCAAATAGCCGAATACCCCAAGCATTGCAGCAGAGCTTAATACGGCAAGCCACTTGACATCCCCGCCGCCGACTTTATTTCTTATGCCTTCCAGCTTATGGGTAAAAAGTCCGGCAAAGACGAGCCAGCCAGCACCATTAACAGCCATAGTCCACCATCCTGTAGCAAGAGCATTTAAGTCGTAATCTGGTCCTCCAAAGCTGACACCAAGAGCATCCGCACCTGTTTTGGCAGCCGTGAGCTCTGTCGGTGCCGAACCGATTATAGATAATCTTAACCAGCTTATAGGGCCGCCGATAACAGACATCATGCCTACCATTACTATGAAAATGGCAATTACAGGACCGATAGCAGTTAAAAGACCGGTCTTAAAAGCTCTGTCACACTTTTCATCAGGAATATTCAATTCCTTGGCAGTTTTTCTTGCAAGCCTGGTGTAAATAATGGCTTGAATAGCCGTAAGGATTACTACAGGAGCTGCTGCCAACCAGACCCCTATTTCGTTAGCTACTCTTAAAATTTCTTGATTCATAAATACACCTCCATAATTTGTTTATAATTTCACAACCTCTCCTAATTGATCTTACAATACTTAGCTTGAATTAGCTTTGTCTTTATAGTATAAAAAGATAATAAAAAAAATATACCTGTCAGACAATTACTGACAGAGTATATTATATATCCTCACGGAAACCGTGTATTTCATCCTTTGCTCAAAGCTGTCGAAGTTCACGCCTAATACCTCGCAAAGTNNCTATACCTGTATTTAATGGTATTATAATGTATAAACATGTTCTTGGCGGTTTCCTTCAAGCTCCATTCGTTTTCCACCAGATGATTCAATGTATCAAAGAGGTATGTTTTATTGATTTTATCATATTCAATGATCTTATCGAGGCTCTCCTTGCAAAATTCCTTCCCATAACCAGTGGATGATATATCATAATACAGCCTATACAGACCTGCTTCATCATAAAATTTATAGCTGTTTGTCATTTTTGAAAGCCTGTCTATTTGAACGACCCGGAAGGCTTCGGTATAGCTTTCCTTTGCCTGCATGATATCGGCTTTAATGCCTCCTATTCCAATGCTCAATGTAAATCCTGTCTCGTTTTTAACCTTGAGCAGCAGCTCGCCGCAGGTTTTTGAAAGCTTGTTTTTTATTTTATCAGGGTTATTCACATTCAAGATAAAGGTTATACTGTCGCTCAATGTTGTATACGCCGACTGAGAAAAATCCCGCTTAACGCTTTCTGTGATTGTTTTGAATATCTTTTCCCTGGTCATCTCAAGATCTAAATTGTCTTTTTTATGGCTCATCTTAAAATACTCGGATTTATAATTATCTATATCAAACATCGTTACGACAATTTTGCCTTTAAATTCCCATCCAAAGATTTTAGATCTCTTTTTTACCTCTTCAATAGATCTTATGTTTTTTGTTATCAGGTCCCTCACAAACTCGTCTCTATATCTCATCTCTATCTGGTTATTGGATATTTTGCGCTGTATATAAAGCTTCAACACAGTGCATGTGTGTTCAACGGCTATCTCTTCAAGCTGATCCAGCTCTTTTTTTGTATTTAGGACAAGATATCCGTATATCCTGTTCTCATAGGATATTTCATAAATCTTGTACTCTTGAAAGTCAGAAAACTTCATATTCTCTATGTCACTTATAAAGCTCGGATCCACTGAATCATAAACAACGGTGTTGAAGTAAAAGTCCACATAGGCGGATTCAAACTCAATTATTCTCTTTAGGTTTGCCAATATATCATTTATATTGCCGCCGTCAATAACCAATTGAGTAAAGGATTTGTGAATTATCTCTGATTTCTTTAATCTATCGGCTTGATCGTTTATTATTTTAGCCAGAACCGGATTGATGATTTCAATAAATGCATAGCGGCTGGGAATATCAATGATCGGAACATTTAACTCATTAGCTCTGTTAATGACATTACTTGGTAAGTTATGCAAGAATCTTTCTGTTTTTATTCCTATTCCAGCCATTCCTCTGGTCTTAATGTTTTCAATGACTTCTTCAAAAAGCTCCGGAGNNGTGATTATAAACTCTCCGCCTTTTGACCAGCGGAATGCATCGGGTGCATCAAAAACTGTAACAGAGCTTACCTCGTTATCGAGACCCTTTCCTCCCGCTAACACTTTTAAATCGTTTAAGCCACATTTTTCAATCATTTCCTTTACTGTAAACAATGCGTCACCTCAAAATCATATATATCTCATTTGTATCATGAACTCCAGCTTTATTTAAAAACCCACTTGGGCATTGAAAACCTTGCTGTCATTTTGGGATCTACTACTTGACATATCTCCGTATTCCCAATGGCGCTCAAAAGCATGCCCGCTTCATTAATATCCATATGAAGTTTTCGTATAACCCTGTAAAGCATGTCTTCGGCTGAGGTTTTTACAGCCTGGAACAAATCCTCATGAGAGGCTATAGTGTACACTTTATCCTCATATTCCAATATGGGATTCCTTATTTCATGATTTTTCAATANNTTTACCTTGCCTGCAATCTCTATGCCGGTAACCATAACCTCACCGTCCCCCATAGCAGCATGAAGATCTCCCATGGCCAGCAGCGCACCTGCATGGAAAACCGGAAGATATAAGACAGCACCTTCGGCAATTTTGCTATTATCCATATTGCCGCCATGAGATCCAGGCTCTCCGTTAGGTATAGCATCTTCGCCCGGAGCTACGCCTATAACTCCTATCATAGGCTTGCACGGGATGTATATGCTATCATTAAATATTGCTTTACCTTCTATTATCGGCAATATCTTTATGCTTGATTCCCCAATATTGCCGCCAAAAATACCAGCACCTGGAATAGCTGCCATCACACCGTAATCATTGATATCTATCTTTAGTATTTCTATTCTTAATGTATCGCCCTTCTCAGCACCTTTTACATATAAAGGTCCCGTAGCAGGATTGATCTTCTCCCAGTCAAGCTTTTCTATAGGCTGCTCAGAGCTGCTGATCTGGTTTTGAAAACAATCACAAGTCTCAAACACAACTATACTGCCTGGCTCAACTTCCAAAGCAGGCTTATTTTCACTGCTCATGCTATAGATAAGTCTGTCGCTTTTTATTAGATTGGTCATGTGATTTCCTCCTTTTCAATGGGAT
>DPSW01000398.1:5576-5697 GCA_003527145.1 Clostridiaceae bacterium
GGCCTCTTGGTCCCGAACCAAGAAGCCCTATTGATTGTTTGGGTTCCTTGTAGGTAGTTTAGTAGCTGCCAATATATTGTACGGCAAAGTGCCCGAAAGAATGTTTCAATTCCTTATAGGT
>DPSW01000142.1:0-2863 GCA_003527145.1 Clostridiaceae bacterium
AGCATGACCAATACTAAAAGCAAAGGCTTTATCTTCTTATTAGCCTTTGCAACTATAAATGCAAATGGATAGCCGAATACCAAGCAAAGCATGGTAGTAAACAGAGCGATTGCCATAGATTTAATAAATATGCTTATATACAGAGGATTGATCAGCTTTGCATAGTTCTTCAATGTAAAGCTGTATACGATATCACCCACTTCTCCCCTTGTACAGAAGCTTACTGCAACAACCAATATAAGAGGTATCACAAAGAATCCAAGCATCCATAGAGCTGCAGGCAGTATTGTGGCTGTGATGCCCAGCGTGTCCTTCAGCGAGCGCAGTAAATCTTTTAACACAAATTTCTTTCTCATAGCCCTTCCCTCCTATGCCTTGATAACGATGGAGTGTTCAGGCTTCCATGTAACAAATATATCTTCTTTTGCACCAAAGCCGCTCCTTTGCTCAATAGGCTCATTTACGACAATTTCTTTTCCATTCCTGGTTGTTGCAATAGTCTTTATTACAAACCCTGAATATATCTTTTCTTTTATCCTGCACTGGAGCCAAACGTCTCCTTCTTCGGGGACGGCTTTTATCTTGATCCTTTCCGGCCTCACGGAAACGGTAAATTTATCTCCAAAATCGTAATTCAGATTGGGAATTCTGATTATATCCTGCTCTTGTTCAAGGTTTAGGAGCACCTCCATCTCCTTAATTTTTACTACTTNNATAGAGCTCTTCAGGCGTGCCTGCTTGCTCAATTACCCCCTTATTCATAACCACTATGCTGTCCGACATAGTTAATGCTTCCTCCTGATCATGGGTTACAAATATAAAGGTAATACCAAGCTTCCTTTGAAGACGCTTCAGTTCAAGCTGCATCTGCTTGCGAAGTTTTAGATCAAGTGCTCCAAGAGGTTCATCAAGAAGCAAAACCTTTGGGTTATTTATCACAGCTCTTGCAATTGCAACACGCTGCATTTGTCCGCCGCTCAGTTGAGACGGCATCCTATTTTCATAACCCTCCAATTGAACCATTTTCAACATCTCAAATACCCTATTTTCAATTTCCAGCTTCGGCACCTTTTTCATCTTTAAGCCGAATGCAATGTTATCAAAAATATTCATGTGCGGAAATAACGCATAATTTTGAAATACCGTGTTTACACATCTTTCATGTGGTGATTTCTGCGTTACATTGTCATTGTCAATAATTATTTCACCGCTGGTCGGCGTTTCAAAACCAGCTATCAATCTTAGTGTTGTGGTCTTTCCGCAACCACTAGGTCCCAATAAGGTTAAGAATTGTCCCTTTTTTATCTCAAGGTTCAGGTTCTTTAATACTGCTTCCTCTCGATCAAAACTTTTACATACATTTATCAGCTGAACAAAAACCTCTCCTGTCACACCTTAACAGCTCCTTCTTTATATATTTTTTCAAAAAAGAAAAACCCCCACCGATTTCTAGAAACCGGTCAAGAAGTTTTTATAAATTGCTGTCATACTTATACACGTAATCGCTATAATTATAACTTTTAAAATATAACATAATTTTTAAGGATTCACAATATATTTTTCGAAATTTTTCTTGGTATTTTCTGATTTTTATTTGCCTCTTTTTTAGTTGTTTGCATGCTTTAAAATGCCTATAAGAGGTAAATACTTCCTATAGGCATCATCTTCGTAATTATTTTTGATTTGTCTTTTTATCTTCGTAAAGCGGACAATGAGAAGTACAGCTTCCGCAGTCGCAATTTCCCGATGTTTTTTTCTTTGCGCTTCTATAAAATATAAAGACTGCTGCTGCAACTATACTGACGGCAATTACTATTTCCAATATTTGCTCCTCTCCTTTAAACCAAAATTAAGCTTCCCAGACTATAAACAATAAACGATATGATCCAAGCAAGAATCAATTGATAGCCTACTGATAATACCATCATTCCTCTGCCAAACTCCTTGCGCATAACAGCTATTACAGATACACAGGGAGTATATAAAAGTATAAATACCAGGTAACTATAGGCAGCAATCGGTGTGAAATGCTGGAGCAGCATATTATGCAAGTCTGCTCCGTATACTACACTCATAGTACTCACAACTACTTCCTTAGCCATAAGCCCGGTCAGCAAGGCTACAGCATTTTGCCATGTGCCGAATCCCATAGGTCTGAATATTGGGGCTATAACACCTCCTATATAAGCCAAAAAGCTACTTCCCATATCCGTCATGCCCGAGAAGTTAAAATTAGACAAAAACCATATGATCACAGACATTGAAAATATTATAGTACCGGCCTTTTTCAGAAAGCCCTTTCCCTTTTCCCATGTATTCCTCATAAGGCTTTTAAATTCAGGAAGCTTATATTCAGGAAGCTCGATGATAAAAGGCTCTTCATCCTTTTTAAATATTGTGCTCTTAAAGATGATCCCGATTAAAATTGCTATAAATATACCTAATAAATAAAGCGAAAAGGTTATAGCCGTCTCATTGCCCGGGAAAAAAGCACTGGCAAATAGAGCGTAAACTGGCAATCTGGCATTGCAGGAAATAAGAGGTACCAATAAAGCTGTAAGTTTCCTATCCTTCTCGCTTTCTAATGTCCTGGCAGACATGATGCCGGGTACGGAGCAGCCAAAGCCTATTATAAAGGGTATAAAGGCCTTTCCTGACAAACCCATCTTACGCATTATTCTGTCCATTATAAATGCTGCTCTGGCCATGTATCCGCTATCCTCAAGGAAGGAGATTCCAAGGAACAAAGTCATTACTATAGGAAGGAATACGATGACAGAGCCGACTCCCGCGATTATTCCGTCTATTATCAGAGATCTGAACCAAGAGCTGCTGTTTTGCAGCAACAGCTCCGAAAAAACTA
>DPSW01000142.1:2870-3612 GCA_003527145.1 Clostridiaceae bacterium
ATAATGAAAAGTATAAAAACAAATAAAGGATATGCTAAGTATTTGTTTAAAACAATCGAATCGATTCTTTCACTTATAGTAACACTGTCCCTTGCTTCCTCAGTAATTGTTTCAGCCAAAACTTCTTCAATATATTTATAATTTTCTTTTTCATCTTCTTTGTAATGATAATCATTCTCATTTGAAAAGCTAAAAAAATTACCGCTTTTAAGCAGCTTTCTAACCTCTTCTATACCTCTCCTCTTGGAAGCAGATATAGGAATTACCGTAACCCCAAGCCTTTTCGAAAGTTTTTGGTAGTCAATCTTTATCCCCTTGGCTTCCGCCACATCTATCATATTGAGAACAAGAACTATGGGCTTTCCAAATTGCTTCAATTGCAGCGTCAAGTACAAATTTCTATTTAAGGACGAAGCATCAACAATATTTACAATTACATCGACTTTACCTTTTTCTAAAAACTCCTTGGAAATCTTTTCTTCATTTGAGTAGGTATCCATGGCATATATACCTGGCAAATCTACTATCCTAACATTATTTTCTATATAGCCCTCCTTTTTCTCGACAGTAACTCCAGCCCAATTACCCACATATTGATTGGAACCGGTAAGATAATTAAATAATGTGGTTTTGCCCACATTGGGGTTGCCTAACAGAGCCGCAGTTATCATTTTAAGCCTCCTTTAAGTATATATTCTTAGCATCCTTCTTTCTTATCGCAAGGTTAAAGCCGCGCAGATTG
>DPSW01000195.1:0-2866 GCA_003527145.1 Clostridiaceae bacterium
GCCCATAATAATCAATAAACATGGACTATTTTACCTTACCAGCATTACTGTAAGGTGAGAAGCGGACCTTCTACTTAAATGCAAATCAAATGCAAAAGCTTATAATAATTAATTAAATCTTTTATATATTGACTAATATAGGATAGCATTATGCATTAAGATTGTCAACATATAAATTAAATTTTTACTAGAGCTTTTCTTTTTCTTTAGCATTCATATATTTCTGCCAAGCATGAAGTACCAGTGATAATGCAATTACTCCATAGGCTATAAATGACCTGAAGTATTCGCCCATTTGTGCATCTCCAAACAAATTCTTACCTGCTGCTGGTGATACGGAAAACAAAGTATGGAACAAAATTGTACCTAAGATAGCTTGACCTATTGTTGCTTTGGTAACAGTAGCACCTCCGATAACCAAAGCAGCTACGGCAAACCTTCCAACCTGTTCATGTGCTGTGTAGGTTTGTAATGTTCCTATATTTTGAAGGAAGATAATCTGTCCCCATGCAGCCAGCACTGTAGACATAATCATGGCAATAATTCTTGTCTTATCAACATTGATTCCTGCCACATCTGCTATATGTATATCCTGGCCCAATGCCCTAAAATTCTGGCCCAGCTTTGTTTTAAGAATAAACTGATTAAAGACACATAGCAATCCAATAAGTATAAATGTAAAGACCGGTATCTTGACACCCATAATAGGAATATTGATTATATTATCCAAAGAGTTCTGAATAATATCTAACTCCAAGGCATTCTTTAATCCAATACCCCCCGGAAGTATTATTTGAGGATTGTTTACCGGTATGATAGTGCCCATAAATAGTAAGAACACCAATTGATATAAACCATTTGAGAAAAATCCCATAATTATTCCTGTGATCATTTCACGGCCTTTGGTCTTGTTCAAGATCTTACCTACTCCGTAACCGAAAAGAACGGCAAAAGGAGTAGCAAATGCAACCGCGGCAAGAAGCCCCAGTACGCCACCAATATTCATTATTATAATAAAAATAAGCCCTATCTGTCCGGCAATTGCCCCAACCACTATAGCAAAGTTAAGGCCCATCCCGGCCAGCACAGGAATTATCAGTGCAATTACCAGGAATAGATTCCTATTTAACCTTAGAATTACATCTGAAATAATATATTTTAAAGAGAGTTTAGATAAAACAGCACCCGCAATACATACTACTGCAAATAATAGTGGAACTGAATACTTGGACATAGCTGCCAATAGACTGAACTTATTTGCTTTTTTGCTGCCAATTTTAAATTCAGTATTCATTCTATTCGCCACCTCCTGCTTTCGTTAGAGCATATAATATAACTCCATTCTGGACAATAATTCTTACTACCTCAGACAAGCTGCCTATAGGTAACAAACCGTTAATAACCGGCAGCGATATTGCCAATAATGACTGAAAAATGATGACTCCTGATATAACATTTCCTATGCTTGCCTTTTTAATGCTTGCACCGCCTATCAGTATAGCAGAAATAGCCAAAAACGGCATATTTAACGGAGCAGTATATAATTGGATAAATCCATAGCTCTGGCCGTATACCAGTATGCCTACGGCTCCTAAAACCATAGATAATATTGTACCGATAGTTCTCTGTCTATCCACATTAATACCGGAAGCTTCGGCAAATTTCGGATTATCTCCTGCCGCCACCATGGCTGCTCCTGTCTTAGATCTTAGGAATAACCACATAAAAAAGCAACATAGCCCAAAGAACAAAATAGTTCCTATCGGTATAACTTGACCCATTATTTTTATGTTTCCAAGTTCATCCAATACTTTACCATATCTGTTTGTAAGAGAAATAGTAGATCTAAGTCCTTTTCCTCCTATAGCCCATATCATTTCAGGATTTTTAAAAGGTATGATCAACCAACCGATACACATAAGAGATACAACAGAGTATCCCATATAAGTGCCTACAGTCATTTCGTCACCCTTTACTCTATTTAGGATTATTGAATAGATCAATCCGGNNATCCGGCAATAACTGAGATGGGAATTGCAATGAGTATTGCAGTCATAAAAGCAGACATACCTGTCATATTTAATTCTATTGATACACAGCCCGCTAATGCACCGCAAATCATTCCTATAGACAATGCAAAATTAGGTCCGGTTCCGGACACAATACACGGCACCATTGCCAATACTAATATGCTATTTTGCCCAATCCTTATCAATGCAGTACAGATCAACCCAAATATATCTTGCTTCAAAAAAAACGCTGTTATCAAAAGAAGTATTAAAAAAAGCGTACAATAGACTTTAGGATGTCCAAATCTTTCGATAGAATTCTTCCATAAATTCTTCATCTATATTACCTCCTTTGCATGCGCGCTAGGCTTGCCTGCCATCATGAGGCCAAAATCCACATCTGAGTCCTGAGGATCTAATATACCTTGCAGCTTTCCATCATATATCAATGCTATCCTATCGCATATCGATCTTAATTCGCCCAATTCACTTGAAGTCATTACTATTGTCATCCCCTGCTCTTCATTCAACTTAATCAATAAATCCAAAACCAGCTTCTTTGCACCGATATCTATACCTCTTGTAGGCTCCGATACAAACAATATCTCAGGTTCCAATGTCAAAGCCCTGGCAATGCAGACCTTTTGNNGCACCGCTCAAGCGTCTTGTATACTGCGTAGGCCCTGTACATCTTATATCAAGATCCTTAATATACTTATTTGTATGTCTTCTTATCTTCTTTTCATCCATCATCTTAAATGCTTTTATTCCTAATAATGGCTTCAAAAAGCCATCCTTTATCTGCATGCTTGTCATTACAATATTCATTTCTATAGAAGTATCCAGAAGCAATCCAA
>DPSW01000195.1:2882-5439 GCA_003527145.1 Clostridiaceae bacterium
TTCAGCTCAATAAGCTGTCTATTTTTGTAAACTTCTCCCGTTGACCTGTATAATCCCATAATTCCATTGGCCAAGCCTATTTTCCCCTGCCCCGCCAATCCGCCGATTCCCAGTATCTCACCTCTTCTTATATCCAGGCTTACCCCTTTTACGCTTTCTCCGGGCATATATACATAAAGATCCTTTATGGACATAATAGCATCTTCACTGTCACTTGAGTTTCTGTTATTTGTTCTCTCAATTCTTTCTATCTTTCGGCCGACCATTAGCTGAGCAATCTTCTCCATAGTCGTATCTTCCTTAGCCATTGAAGCTACCTGCTCACCATCGCGAAGAATTGAAATGGTGTCTGCAACCGCAATGACCTCGTCAAGCCTATGAGTAATAAATAATATGCCAATACCTTTTGCCGCAAGCCTTTTCATAGCTTTCAGAAGCTTCTCCGCTTCACTTTCCGCCAGTACAGCCGTGGGCTCATCAAATACCAGCAGCTTAATATTCTCTTTGTCGATCTCTCTTGCAATTTCTACAAACTGCATATAGCCTACCGGCAGTCCTGCAATGGGCAGCCAATCATCTACAGTCATTCCTAACTCCTTCAATGCTTTGCGAGCATCTTTTCTCATGGCTTCTATATCCAATGTTTTCAACATCGGGCTTATAAGTTTGCTTACAGGGTTCGCCTTAAGTATCTCACGATTTAACTTTATATTCTCCGTAATCGTAAAACCCGGCATCAGCATGAACTCTTGGTGCACCATACCTATACCTAATTCTATAGCATCATTGGGTGATTTAATGTCAATCTCTTTTCCATCCAGTAAAACCTTGCCTTTATAGCCGCCCGTATTCTTTATTACAGGCATGCCGAAAATAATATTCATAAGGGTAGACTTTCCGGCACCGTTTTCACCTACAATGGCATGTATCTCCCCGGCTTTTACTTTCAAATTTATACCTTTTAGGACATTGTTTCCAAAATACTCTTTTTCTATATTTCTTAGTTCAAGAACATACTGTGCTTTATTTGTATCCTCCATTTATTTCCTCCTCCCTTCAAATCAGCAATGATCAATATCTTTAATAAATATGTATAAATGGATATCATATAAGGCTGCCGTTTAAGCGGCAACCTTATATGATATTAAGCTGAATTCATACTACCTGTAGGATTTAGATTTTTTTAGAATGTTATATAATCAGCAAGCACTAGATAGAAATTTTCTTGAACTACTGTTTTATTATCTTTATCTGCTGTTTTGTAGTTATCAAAGTAAATCTTATAGCCCTCTGATACCTCATCAAAGCATTTATGCAATGCCTCCGGATCATTTCTATCTTTCAATTGCCCTTCACAATACATTCTGCCATATTCAACAAAAGCTGCAGTAGAAACCATTGCTAGCGGGAAAGCATAGGATGAGAACCTTCCCGAAACACCGGCTTCAGCCAGCTTTGCTTTAATCTGTCCGACCATGTATTCGGAGTCTCCGCTATGCCCTTCAACTGATATGCCCAACGCACCAGGATAGCCATGGAATGGGCTGGGGCAGCATTGCTGAGCATTTATGGCCCCTTGTTCAACACATGACTTTATTAAAGGCTCCTGCATGCCGCAGTTTGTGCTGAAGAAATTGGTATCCTTGCCGTATTCGGCAACCTTTCTCGGAACATCTTCCAATATAAATTGCTGTGCTCCTGTAATGCCAGCATCACCTGCCGGGTCCGGAGCTGTGGCGTCAACAAACTTTATTCCCAGTCTTTCGCACTCGGATACTATTATCTCTCTCCTCTGTACAATAAGCGGATAAGACATATGTCTTGGAAAAGAGTAATGTATAAATGTCTTTGCTCCAAGCTTCTTTGCTTGCTCAACGATTTTATACCCCTGTGCTACTTCATCTCCATTAATAACGACATCGGCTTTAGCCGCAATGATATCCGTTTCACCGGGTTGATAAGCTAAAATTAAAACATCCGGCCTAGCCTCTCTAACCTTTTCAAATGCTGCCGCAGCGCCTTGAACTGCTTGGTTCATGATCAGAACTTTGACATCGGGATCTGATACCAAACCAACTGCATTAGAAATAAGTGTCTCCTGCTCTGTTGTGAATGAATCCGGATAAGTCTGCGAGACAATTATACTTGGATACTTCTTGGCTGCAGCTTCCATGGATCTGAACTCTTCTTCGTTCTGAGATACTGTTCCCGTGTAAATAGCAATTTTGTATTTCGGTGCTGCAGCAGCTTCCCCTGAGCTTGCAGCTTGTTCTGCCCCGCCGTTTGCAGGTTCTGCCGGTTTGGCGCATCCGACAATACTAAGTACCATCACAATGGTCAGTACTAAAGCTAATACCTTTTTCAATAGATTCCCCTCCATTTAAACATTTTCTATTAGTCTGAAAAGCATTGCTTTTCAGATGCTAATCATTATAAATATATGCTCATGAATCATATAAAAAGCTATCTTTTCGGAACAAAAAATACAAAAGGAAATTCATTCATTAATATATATTTGTAATTTCGTTAATTATCAGTGTATTCCTATTTTTATAAC
>DPSW01000310.1:0-516 GCA_003527145.1 Clostridiaceae bacterium
CAATTGCAATTTTTGCCTGTTTTTTCTCTTCACGCTTAAACTCATAGTTTTTATTATCAATGTTTGCTATTGATATATTACTATACAGCCCGCTTTCCACCACACTCGATAATAACTCGTCTGCTAAAGAATCAGAGCATATGATACCCAAGGAAATATGATTAAATTGCTCTATGATTTTTTTAGGATTCGCTTTAAAGGTAGAAAAAAACTCTATTTGCTTAGCAAAATTATCATGATATACTTCTTGTTCTAAACTTAATGATTCAATAAGAAATCTATTCTCAATTAGAAAATCCAACATTTTTTGTAAGGATATCAGACTGTATTTATCGGATAAGTTAAGAATTACAGAATCTATATCGTTAGAATGCTCAAACTCTTTAATTATATCACTCAACAATATTGGCACATTGTCTCCCTTAAGGGAATAAACTTTAACGGGGGTTTTAACATAAACAGCGTTGTTGTTATATGGAGTCATATATTGGGATTTGTTAATAACATATTTAAGTT
>DPSW01000310.1:522-3364 GCA_003527145.1 Clostridiaceae bacterium
AATGAAATAGAAAATTTACCTATGTAAATTTTCTATTTCATTGATCAGATTTTCAATTTTTGGTTAGTGTCAATCTCATTTCTTGCATATTATTTTAAAACAACAAGCTGCTGCGCAAGAACATCCACATCCTCCGCATGGTCCGGTATCATGATCCCCATACGGTTGTATTAAGGAGTCACTAACCAAAGAAAAACTGAAGTCAACTTCCATAATAGGATTGTTTAAAACACTTTCCATTTAAGTCACCTCCTTCCATAGAATAATGACCGTGTGCATAATCTAGCATATTGATATTGCTGGACTTTTAGACGCTTTACTAAAAGCATTGCCCATAAATGGCACTCTGCTGTTATGGAGTCATAAGTCTATAATTTTTCTTCTTTGCCTTTATATTTCTATTGGTACTGATTGTAGAGCATCAATCAATAAAGATTCAAAATACCAAATCTATTTATCTTTTTAGAATTGAATCAAAGCGTTGCATTTTTTTATGGAAAACCATAATACAGATCAACCTTTTGTTCGTAATTCGGGAAAGGATTCATAGTGCAATGAATTTTATAACTGCATAAAAGCACCTGTTTCTCCCGTACCTATACCAAGTGGATTATTGTTTTCCTCTTCTGCAAAACAATAAAGAGGCGTTANNGTGTGGCGTTAAGCCGATAATACTCACTATCAGCAGTATCAATATTAGTTTTTTCATCATCCTCTTCCTCCATCTCCTATTTTTTCTTATAAAGTAACACTATATGACATTAATGTAAATCATGGTATAATATAAAGAGTAACAATGTGCATTTGACCAAGCTCAATAAGTAAAAAAAACAGCATTATTCATAATATTTCGGCTATCCTCAAAAAGTTTCTCTGCATTTGTTAAGATTATTAACAAAGAGGTGTTGCTTATGATCAACTCCGTAGGCAGTAAAATCAAGAACTTGCGCAAAGGGAAAAAGCTTACGCAGGCGCAGTTGTGCGGAGATAAAATTAACAGATGTGTATTAAGCCTGATAGAGAACGATAAGATGCAGCCCTCTATCTCCCAACTAAATCATTTTTGCAAAGTACTGGATGTTCCCGTAACTTATTTTACAAGTGGTATAGATTATAACCAAAGGATCACCAGCACTGGAACAGATGATGATTCTAACCTGGCTAAAGCTTTTGCCGCCGGGGAATATGAATACATTACAAAACTATACGAGCATGCTTCCTTACAATTTAATACGATAGAAAACATAGTTAAATATTATTACTTAGGCATGTCATACTATAACCTCAACATCTATAAAGAATCCCTCTTATCGCTTAGAAAATATATCAGCAGCTTTTCAAAAAAACCTATATCTTATCAGAAACTCAATATTACTGAATATGCTACAGCACTCAATACACTTTCCAAAATATATATGCAAAGAAGCAATTATAAAAAAGCGGGAGAATACTTAATTAAAGCTTATAATTTCTTAGCAGAACATCAAGAATTGAATTCTCTAATATATTGTATTGTGATAAATAATCTCTCTCTTGTTTACAATTATACAGCCCAATATAAGAAGACTTATACCCTTATCAATGACTTTTTTAACACTCATGATAATTTGACTTATAGGATAGTTGCTCCTCAATTGCATAGGGCAATGAATATCGCCTGCTATAATTTAGGAAAACATGATAAAGCCATAGAACATATACAAAAAAGTATTCTTCTACTTAATTATGAAAATAATGTAAATGAAATAGGGCGCTGCTATATCAACTATATCAATGCTCTAAGATATTCTTATAGATTTTCTGAAGCCTTTGAGATGGCTGAAAAGTGTAAGAAAGATTTTTATGATAATAAAATTTTATATAGAAAATTCTGCATGCAGGAATTGATATTGTACTTCAACATGGGAAACTATATAAAATCAAGAGAATTACTAGATAATATAAATGTTAACAGCCTGCAAGAGATGGGGAAAAACAACTATCGCTTTATAGCAGGCCATATAGCATTTATCAATCAGGATTACGAAAAAGCTTTGAAAAATCTAAATAAGTGTGAAAAGTATTTTCTAAAAAATATGTACCATTATGATTTAGCCTTGGTTTATGATGACTTGTTTACAATAACTGGGGACAAGCTGTATCTGGACAAAAAGAAAGCATCACTTTCACACGATGCCGTCAGGCGCAATGTACTTATTGATGCTTTGTGATATATGTCATCCTGAAGGCATTGCCCTCAGGATGACATATAAAAAAATGTGCTGTTATCAGTGTGATTCGTATAATTGACCCTATAAAGATTTGATCACATCCATGTTTGACTTCCCAGTCTTCGGCTCCATAGCCTTATTAAGCTTCTGAACTCTTCCCTCGCTGTTGGTATAGGTTCCTTCATTCTCCGCAAAGCTTGTTATCGGAAGAACTGCATCTGCCAGCTTAGCTGTTTCTGTAAGCAGCATATCAAATACTGCAACAAAGGCTGCTTCTTTCAGTGCCTTCTCTGCCTCAGGATTTCCTGTGCCTATCGGGTCTTCCCCATATATCAATACTGCATTGTCTCTCAAGCTCATTTCAGCTGCTTTGAAGGCCTTTACTCCTTCATTTACCAAGCCTAGGCTGTTTGGCTTATTCTGCATAAGCAGTATGCTTTCCTCATTCTTATCCAAGGCTTTCACCAATTCTGCCGCTGCCTTTGCTTCAGCATGGCCTGCAGCTCCGCCTATCATTATAAGAGGGGATACTGCCTTCTTAAGCTTTGCTGCCAATGCAGCAACCGCTCCGTCGACTGCCTCACCCTCAGCCGCTTTGACTAATGCTTCAGCAAAATCTTTAACCTTATTAT
>DPSW01000366.1:0-213 GCA_003527145.1 Clostridiaceae bacterium
TGGAGATATACTACTGATTATGGTGTGGATCTGGGAGAAGATATTACTAAATGGGATATGCCGACTATAACTGTTGAAGGCATATCAGATAATAAAACATTCTCGCAAAGTGAAATCACGTTTAAAGTTACTGCAAAGTCCACATATGGACCTATAAAAGGTCAGGATGCCGATGTAACGGTCAAGTTAAACGGAAAGACTGTTGAAATGATA
>DPSW01000366.1:326-5430 GCA_003527145.1 Clostridiaceae bacterium
GGCGGAGGCGGCGGTGGCGGCAGCATCGGCGGGGGAACCGGAGCCGGCACAGGCGGAGAAATAAGAGCAGCAACGGTTGACAATAATAAACCGGAGGACATGCAAAATGATCAGAACAAGATCATTGATCTGCAAAAATTATATGCAGACTCAAGCTCCATTTCGTCATGGGCCTTGGAATATATTAAAAGAGCATCTGAAAAAGGTTTTATATCGGGCTCTGATGGGAAGCTCAATCCTAANNAATAAGGTCATTAATTTTAAAGATGTAAATGAAAATGATTGGTTTTATCCATACATAAACGCTGCCTATAAAGCAGGAATTACAGAAGGAAGCGGCAATGAATTTAATCCTAAGGATAATATTACCCGGGAACAAATGGCAGCAATAATAGTGAGAGCTTTAAACGAAGCTGATAAGGCCGCTGAATCAACCGCTGTATTTAATGATATGGATAAGGTTTCACCTTGGGCTAAATCCTATGTTGAGACTGCTTCAGCTTTAGGACTGATTGCAGGAAATAATGGAAGCTTTGATCCTAAATCCTTTGCCACAAAAGAGATGGCGATAGTTACAGCAATGAGGAGCTATGACTATAGAAACAGCAATAAAGCTGAAGATTCCATAGCGCCGAGGCCGGAGAAAACAGAGGATATTGAAAAGCCAATAAGCAAGGATGTTAAAAAGTCTATTGAAGAAACGGCAGAGTTTATGCAAAAAATAATTGCAAACCCTGTTGTGGCGAGTGTAGGCGGAGAATGGACGGTATTTGGGCTGGCACGCTCCGGTGTAAAGGTTCCAGATGAATATTATGCCGGATATTATTCAAATGTAGAAAAAACACTAAAAGAAAAATCGGGTAAGCTGCATGATATAAAATATACCNNTAACGTCCATAGGCAAAGATGTCAAAAATGTGGCAGGATACGATTTAACAAAGCCTCTGGCAGACTTTAATACTCTGATCAAACAGGGGATCAACGGACCTATATTTGCGTTAATAGCATTGGATAGCAATAACTATGAAATACCTATAGATAAGGATGTCAAGGTACAAACTACAAGGCAAATGCTCATTGATTTTATCTTAGGCCGAGAGATTGACGGGGGAGGATGGGCCTTAGGAGTTAAGCCGTCTGCTGCGGATCCGGATATAACGGCAATGGCGATACAAGGCCTTGCACCATATTATAAAAAGGATGAAAATGTAAAAGCTGCGGTAGACAGAGCCATCATTTGGCTATCAGGGGCTCAAAAGAAAGATGGGGGTTATTTAAGCTGGGGCTCCATAAACTCTGAAAGCATAGCTCAGGTTATTGTGGCTTTGACAAGTTTAGGGATAGACCCCCACAATGATCCAAGGTTTATAAAAAACGGATATTCTGCAGTTGATGCACTCTTATCTTTTGCGGTACCGGAAGGCGGATTCTACCATGTAAAACCCGGCGGGACAGGGAATGGTGGAGCAGAGCCCGGAGTTGTTGACCCTATGGCTACTGATCAGGCTATGTATGCTCTTGTGGCATATAATAGATTTATAAACGGCCAAAATGGTCTCTATGATATGACTGATGTAAAAAAATAAATTTTTAGGTGAAAAAAATGAAAAACAAAAAGGTCATAGCAGGTTTATTGATAATATTCGCATTAACTGCTGCATTTTTCATGAGCGGAACAAAAGCGGTCGTACCCCTAAGCCCTGATGAGATAAATAATGATGCTGGCCTTGTTAAGGATATAGAATCTTTAGAAGTTAATATTGACGGGCATGCAGCCGATAAGGATGTTGCTGAAGCAGAGGGAGAACCGCTGAAACTGCTAAAGGATAAGCCTATAAAAGAGGAAGCTATACAACAAAAACCGGAGAAAAAAACAGGAGAAAAGGCTCCTAAGGATAAAGCTAAATCTGTAGGAGAGAAGATTAAAGAGCAAAAAGCAGAGAAAAAAAAGATAATAGAAGAAGACAATAAAAATAAAGATAAGAAAGACAAATATCTTACAGATCCCGTGCCTGAAGGCAAACCAAAACCGGTAGAGTGGCAGGAGGTANNGCAAATCTATATTAAATAATATGGACATGTTTAATATGGATAAGCTTGAGGTTTTACCCGAGGACGGCATAATATATCCCACAAAGGCAGTGGCTTTCTATGAAGGAGAATCTGTGTTTGATGTTTTATTAAGAGAGATGCAAGATAATAAAATCCATATGGAATTTGTAATGACACCCATCTATAACAGCAACTATATCGCAGGTATTAACAATTTGTATGAGTTTGATTGCGGAGAGCTCAGCGGCTGGATGTACAGGGTCAATAAATGGTTTCCCAACTATGGCTGCAGCCGGTATATGCTAAAGGACGGGGATGTAATCGAATGGATATATACCTGTGATTTAGGCCGTGATATAGGAGGAGAATGGGCAGTTACGGGAGGTGAAGAATGATGAGGGATAGTTTTTCAACCTTTCATCCTGTTGTGAACTTTACTTATTTTACAACAGTGATCCTTTTCAGCATGTTTTTTATGCATCCCATATTTCAAGGGATAGCCTTAACCAGCGCTTTTACATATTCAGTCAGCATAAAAGGTAAGAAAGGGATGAAGTTTAATCTCTTTTATTTGCTGCCTATGCTGCTGCTTATGGCTGCCCTCAATCCGGTCTTCAATCACGCGGGAGTTACTATACTATTTTGCGCTAGAGACGGCAATCCTGTTACACTTGAATCCATACTCTATGGGATAGCTTCAGCGGCTATGTTTGTAAGCGTTATTCTATGGTTTTCCTGCTATAACGAGGTGATGACCTCAGATAAGTTTATTTACCTCTTTGGGAGAATTATTCCGGCTCTATCTTTAATTTTTTCCATGGTGCTCCGATTTGTGCCAAGATATACGGAACAAATAAAGGTCATCTCCAATGCCCAAAAATGTATTGGCAGAGATGTGTCCCAGGGCAATATAATACAAAGAGCTAAAAATGGCATTAAAATACTATCTATCATGACTACCTGGGCATTGGAAAATGCTATNNCCTGCCAGGGCGAACCAGCTTTTCAATATTCACATTTGACAACAGAGACAAGATAATGTTTTCTATTATATTCGGATTGATAATAGCAGTGCTCACAGGTGCAGCAGCAGGTGAAAATACAATACGATTTTTTCCTTCAATAAAACACGCGGATATTACGGTTTATAGTCTCTTAGTGTATACAGCGTATTTCATTTTATGTATGATGCCGGTCATCATAAATATTCGGGAGGCAATCAGATGGAAACATATAGAATCAAGGATTTAAGCTTTACATATCCTCAAATGGATAAGAAAGCCCTTTCAAATATTAATCTTGCTATAGAAGGCGGTGAATTTGTTGCTATATGCGGGAAATCCGGCTCCGGGAAAAGCACCTTGGTGAGGCATTTAAAAACCTTGCTCACGCCTCACGGCAAAAAGGAAGGGAAAATTTATTTCTTTGGGCAGCCATTGGAAGAGGTTGAACATGCAGCTCAAGCATCTCAGATTGGGTATGTATTTCAAAGCCCTGATAATCAAATCGTCACCGATAAGGTATGGCATGAGCTTGCCTTCGGCCTTGAGAGCCTGGGCTATGACAAAAGCACTATTCGTCTTCGGGTAGCGGAAATGGCAAGCTTTTTCGGAATTCATAATTGGTTTTATAAAAAAGTAACTGAGCTTTCGGGAGGCCAAAAACAAATATTAAACCTGGCGGGGATTATGGCCATGCAGCCTGAGGTTCTGATACTTGATGANNAAAAGATAAATAGGGAGCTGGGGACCACAATCATCATTACCGAGCATCGTTTAGAAGAGATAATACCAGTATCAGATCGCCTTATTGTTATGGATGAAGGTTGCATTATAGCTGACGGTCCGCCGGAAGAAGCAGGTTTGAAATTAAATGAAATTGGACATCCTATGTTTTCGGCCATGACCTCTGCTATGCAGATATACGCAGGAGTAAAGAATGATTTGTCCTGTCCCGTAACTGTAAATCAAGGAAGAAGATGGGTTGATTCGTTTATGCAAGGCAAAGCTGTTAAAAAATCATATTCTGAAGTAAAAGACGATGCTCCAAAAAAGAATGTAATAATAAAGCTTAAGGATGTCTGGTTTAAATATGAAAAAAATCTCCCGGATGTCATAAAGGATTTGTCTTTAGAGGTAAGAGAAGGCGAATTTTATTGTATTGTAGGCGGCAACGGGGCGGGTAAGACAACGGCATTATCTGTCATAAGCGGCATACAAACCCCCTATAGAGGAAGGGTTCTGGTAAAGGGCAAGGATATTGCAAAGATGAACGCCAAGGAAAGGTACAGAAACAATCTAGGGATACTGCNNGAAAAAGACAGTAAAGCTGGATCTGCTAGAAATGCTTTCTGATATGAAATTGACTGACACACAGAAAGAAGAAAAAATTAAGAGGATAGCGGATATTGCGGAGTTAAATGATCTGCTTTCTATGCATCCTTATGATTTAAGCGGAGGAGAACAGCAAAGAGCAGCTCTTGCTAAGGTCTTGCTGTTAGGACCTGCAATATTGCTGCTGGATGAACCTACCAAGGGGTTGGACAGCTTCTTTAAGGAAAAATTGGCTAATATTTTAAGAACCTTAACTTCCCAGGGTGTAACGGTGGTTATGGTATCTCATGATATTGAATTTTGTGCAAAGCATGGAGATAGATGCGCCATGTTTTTTGACGGGAGTATAATAAGCTCAAATACTGCAAAGAAATTTTTCTCAGGAAATAGTTTCTATACCACTGCGGCAAATCGAATAGCCAGGCACATATGGACTGATGCGGTAACCATAGGAGATGTGATTCGTCTATGCAAAGAAAGCAGTTAAAAGACAATCCCTTAAGCCGCAGAACATTAGCTTCGGCGGTGCTTATTCTATTTGTAATTCCTGCTACTATTTTATTTGGAGTATTTTTCTTAAATGATCGAAAATATTATTTTATCAGCCTTCTGATAGTGATTTATACTATGCTTCCCTTTGTAATGATATTTGAAAGCAGGAGGCCCCAGGCCAGAGAACTGATTGTTATTGCAGTTTTGGCAGCTATTGCAGTTGCAGG
>DPSW01000064.1 GCA_003527145.1 Clostridiaceae bacterium
GGTTTGATTTTAGCAGTGATCAGCTCATTTTTGCCCATCAGAAGGGTAGCCAAGATTCCCATAAGGGATATCGTGTTGAACTCCATAGAGAAAAAGGTTAAGAAGAAGCGATGGAAAGCCATATTGGGCATATTATTTTTAACCATAGCTATTGCAGGACCCATGATAGTGCCTGAGAGCATGGCGTTAGCAGTGGATGTTATATGCATGTTTTTGCTGGTGCCTGCTGTTGTATTGCTTGTGCCCTATATCACCAATGGTTTTCTGAAGGCATTTAAAGCCATCTATGAACGCATCTTTGGAAATGAAGGGATATTGGCTGCACAGAACCTGAGGGATAACAAAAACAGCTTAAACAATATCATTTTATTGGGAATGTCCATTTCGGTGCTGCTCATGATCACCATCTTGAGCCAAAGCATAGTCAATGATATGCTAGATTACTTCAAGGATAATAAATATGATATATCCTTCTGGTCCTGGCCTATGGACCGCTCCGTAGAGAGCAGGCTTCTTTCGGTGGATGGAGTTTCAGATACATACGGGAAATATGAAAAGTACGGCAAGCATGAAGTTGTAGGGAAAAATGCTGAAATAAGATGCATACTTGGTGTCAATAAGGCTAAGACCCTTGACTATATGGCTTTGGATATTGAAGGTGAGTCAGAAAAGCTTATTGAGGAATTAGATGAAGGAAGGAATATCATTGTTACAAATATATTTAAAGATGATCACGGGATTAAAAAAGGAGACTATTTAAAACTAAAAACAGAAAGGGGTACATTGGACTATAAAATCATAGGATTTATTGAATCAAATCGTTTTGATGGTAAATATGCGCTTATTGGTGAACGTTATTTAAAATCTGATATGGGGGCTAAGCAATATAGCGATATATTAATAAAAACAAATAAAGATCCTGAAGAGGTAGTAAGAAGCATTCAGGAAAAGTTTAAAAATAGGTACCCCTGGGTCAGATCGATGAAACAGATGCTGGAAGAAAACATGGAAAGCAACAGCAAGATACTGGGAATATTTAAAGGTTTCGGGATAATGTCGCTGGTCATCTGCATATTCGGGGTTTTCAATAATTTGATAATAAGCTTTATAGATCGAAAGCGTTCACTGGCTATCATGCGTTCAGTAGGGATGAACAAAAAGCAAACTGTAAAGATGATTTTTATAGAGGCTTTTATAGGTGGCTTGATAGGCGGTCTGACAGGCATTATAATCGGCTTGCTTCTTTTGATGAATGTGGAAAAGGTCATAGAAGCATTGGGAGGCTCTATGAAGGATTTCATACAGATTCCATGGACTTCTTTGGCCGCAGCTATGGCCGGAGGAGTTATCATCACCATAGCGGCATCTGTGGGGCCTGCCTTGAGATCTTCGAAATTTAATATAATAGATGCCATCAAATATGAATAGGAAGTGAGAGCATGGAAAATATCATTCAGGCATTAGACTTATGCAAGACATACAAATTAGGCGAAGTGAGCATAGAGGTATTGAAGGATGTCAATCTTGCAATAAATCAAGGGGAGTTTGTTTCTCTTATGGGACCCTCAGGTTCGGGAAAAAGCACTCTTTTATATTTGCTTGGGGGTTTGGATAAACCTACCTCAGGGAGCATCACCGTTAAGGGACGGGAATTGTCGGTGATGAAGGACAAGGAAGAAAGCGAGATGAGGAGAAGGGAGATAGGCTTTGTATTCCAGTTTTATAATCTGGTCCCCAACCTAAATCTGGAGGAAAATATAATGCTTCCCATATTATTGGATGGGAAGAATCTGAAGAAGTATAAGAACAGGTTGGATGAGATTTTAGAGCTTGTAGGCCTTGCGGACAGGAGAAAGCATACCCCCAGGGAATTGTCAGGAGGGCAGCAGCAGAGGGTAGCCATCGTCAGAGCATTGGTAAATGAGCCGGATATCATCCTGGCAGACGAACCTACAGGGAACCTCGACAGTAAATCAGGAACGGAGATATTGGAACTATTTAAAAAAATAAATAAAGAAAAAAACAAGACCATAGTGCAGGTCACGCATTCACATGAAGCAGCCCAGTATGGCACACGATTGATAAACGTAAAAGACGGAAGGGTGTGGGAATAATGAGAAGAATATTGATAACTGTCTGCTTGGCAGCAATGATCCTATTTACAGCAGGATGTCAGAAAAAAGATACGGAGAATGCAATGGCACAGCCGGACCAAGGGCAGCCCCAGGCTCCAGTCCAGCAGACTATCCAGGCTTTTGGAGTGGTCAAGACAAAACAAGTAAAAGGCATCATGGTAGATTTACCTGCTACCATTGAAAAAGTACATGTACAGGAGGGGCAAAGGGTTAAAAAAGGAGATGTGCTGATCACACTGAGCTTAAAAGAAATTGAAGAGCAGATCAAAGAGAAGGAAGATTCCTTGAAGATTGCCAAATTAGAACTGGAAAAGCTATTGGAAGATGTGGGCGATAAGAATAACGAGAATATAGATTATGAGCCGGAAATCATTCAGGCTAAAAATAATCTGGAAAAAGCTCAAATGGAGTATGATAAGCTGGAGAAGGATTTAAAGAATAAAGAAGCTATGCTGGAAAAAGGCGGAATAGCTCAAAATGAGTTTGATGAATCAAAGATAATATTGGAACAAAAACAAAAGGAAATTGAAAATGATAAGATAAGGCTGGAGGACTTAAAAAACAAGCAGCGAATATCCAATAATAAGAATGCATTGGATATAAAAATCAAAGAACAAAATATTGTATCACTGAAATCGCAGCTTCAAACCTTAAAGGATAAGATTGCTCAAAGCGGTATAAAAGGGAATGAAATCATATGCGATATCCCTAACGGAGTTATTGAAAAGATCAATAATGCATCCGGTGACCGTTTAAATGCCGAAAAGCAGATCATGAGCATTTTGGACTTGGATACCCTGATAGTGCAGGCAAATGTGGCCGAAGACTTCATCAAGGATATCAAGGTGGGAAGCAAAGCCGTCATCAATCCTTTGGCAAACCCTGATAAGGAATATGAAGGAACCATATCAAGGATATCGAATATGGCTGTGCAGGATAATGGAGAAACAGTAGTGCCGGTGGAAATAACCATCACAGAGGTTGATGAGTCTTTATTGCCTAATTTTAATATNNCAGGAAAATGGAGAGACAGTAGTACCTGTGGAAATCTCAATTACCGCAGCTGACGAGTTTTTGCTGCCTAATTTTAATATAAATATCAAGATAATTGTAGAGTAATATTATTCAATAATATTTGACGAAATAAATACGAATATTAACCATTGATTTATAGATATTATAGCTAATTATACGAACATAATATAATAACATTGACAAAACATATGTATATTTGTATAATATTAGTACAATCGGAATCAAATACATAAATGAATAATTGCGGATCACATTACTGGCGGAAATGGAATAGACCATAGGGAGTGTGATTCTTGATATGCCGACCGCCTGGGCACCAAAGTCCGGGAGGCCGGTTTTTATTATATTAAATCCCGGACTTTGGCTTAATAAGTCTAGGAGGGATTTGAATGAAAGAAAAGGAATGGAAAGAATTTGCCGGAGGGAATTGGACTCAGGAGGTGGACGTAAGAAATTTTATTCAAAGCAATTATACCCCATACACAGGTGATGAAAGCTTTTTAGAGGATGCGACTGAAAAAACCGAAAGAGTCTGGACGCTGTGCAAAGAACTATGCAAAAAAGAGCTGGAAAAGGGCATCCTCGATGTGGATACAAAGAGAGTTTCCGGAATAGACAGCTTTGAACCCGGCTATATAGATAAGGAAAATGAAGTGATTGTAGGCCTCCAAACTGATGCGCCGCTGAAGAGAATGGTCAATCCTTTCGGCGGTATAAGAATGGCTGAGGAAGCGCTTAGGGCTTATGGATATGAGCCGGACCCCGAAATGGATATGATATTTGATGAGTATCGCAAAACCCACAATCAAGGGGTGTTTGACGCATATACGGAGGAAATGAGAACTGCAAGGTCGGTAGGGCTTTTGACAGGCTTGCCTGATGCATATGGCAGGGGAAGGATTATTGGGGATTATAGAAGGGTTCCTTTATATGGCATTGATTTTTTGATTGAGCAGAAGGAAAAGGATTTTCATGATTTAAAGGGTGCTATGAATGAGGAATTGATCCGCAAAAGAGAAGAAACTTCCGAACAAATACGTGCTCTGGATAAAATAAAGAAGATGGCAGCCTCCTATGGCTTTGATATATCAAAGCCTGCCAAAAATGCTGCGGAAGCAGTTCAATTTTTATATTTTGGGTACTTGGCAGGAATAAAGGAAAATAACGGGGCAGCTATGTCACTTGGAAGAGTGAGCTCTTTTATAGATATATATATTGAAAAGGATATCAGCCAGGGAATTCTTACAGAAAAAGAAGCCCAGGAAATAATTGATCAATTTGTTATAAAGCTTAGAATGGAAAGACATTTGAGAACTCCGGAATACAATGAACTTTTTGCAGGCGATCCCAACTGGGTTACGGAATCCATCGGCGGAATGGGCCTGGACGGCAGAACCCTTGTCACCAGGACTTCATTCAGATTCCTGCATACATTGACCAATCTTGGACCTGCTCCGGAGCCTAATATGACAGTCCTATGGTCAGAAAGCCTTCCGGAGGATTTTAAAAAGTATTGCGTCAGGATGTCCATGGAAAGCGGCGCTATCCAATATGAGAATGATGACCTGATGAGGGATACCTATGGAGATGATTATGGAATAGCTTGCTGTGTTTCTGCGATGAAGATAGGCAAACAGATGCAGTTTTTCGGCGCGAGATGCAACCTGGCAAAATCTCTCCTTTATGCAATAAACGGAGGAATTGATGAGAAAAAAGGAGTGCCGGTGGTTCCCGGTATTGACAGAATAGAAGATGACGTGCTCGATTATGAAAAGGTCAAGGCCAATTATGATAAAGTGCTGAAATATGTGGCTGAGCTTTATGTAAACACGGTGAATGTCATTCATTATATGCATGATAAATATGCCTATGAGGCAGGGCTTATGGCACTGCATGATACGGAAGTGGGGAGGCTGATGGCTTTTGGAGTGGCAGGCCTTTCCGTGGCTGCTGATTCTTTGAGCGCTATAAAATATGCTGATGTAAAGCCCATAAGGGAAAAGGGCATAGCTGTAGATTTCAAAATTGACGGAAGCTTCCCCAAGTATGGAAATGATGACGACAGGGCAGATAGCATTGCCATTGAAATACTGAAAAAGTTCATAGAAGAATTGAAAAAGCATGAGCTTTACAGGAACGCAGAACATACCTTGTCCGTACTGACTATAACCTCAAATGTGGTGTATGGAAAGAAAACCGGAGCTACTCCTGATGGGAGAAAGGCTAGGGAAGCTTTTGCCCCCGGTGCCAATCCCATGCATGGAAGGGATGAAAGCGGGGCATTGGCATCATTAAATTCGGTTGCTAAGATCCCCTATAAATCTGTATGTCAGGATGGAATCTCCAATACATTTTCAATCGTGCCGGAAGCATTGGGGAAGGACTATGAGCAGCGTATAAAGAATCTTGTTTCAATATTGGACGGATATTTCGCACAAAATGCTCATCACTTGAATGTAAACGTGATGAGAAGGGAAATGCTCACCGATGCTATGGAACATCCTGAGAAATATCCGGCTTTGACCATCAGAGTTTCGGGCTATGCGGTCAACTTCAACCGTCTGACCAGGGAACAGCAGCTTGAAGTTATAAAAAGGACATTCCACCGGTTCATGTGATTCAGGAGGAGATGCAAATGGGAAGAATACATTCCATAGAAACATTAGGGCTGGTAGATGGCCCCGGAATTCGTTTTGTAGCATTTTTTCAGGGCTGCAGCCTTAGATGTGCCTATTGTCATAACCCTGATACCTGGGATATAAATAAAGGAATGGAGATCACTGCCGAGGAATTGCTTAAAAAGGCGATCAGGTATAAAGCTTATTTTCAAAGATCAAGCGGCGGTGTTACATGCTCGGGAGGCGAGCCTCTCTTGCAGCCTGAGTTTTTGACCGAGTTCCTAAGGCTCTGCAAAGAAAACGGGATTCACACGGCTATAGATACTGCAGGATTTGGAAAAGGAAGCTATCACAGTATTTTTAAATATACAGACTTAGTTATTCTGGATATCAAGCATATAAATTCAGCAGGATATAGAGAACTGACAGGAAGGGATATGGGAGAGTTCGAAAACTTTGCCGGGTGCTTGAAAAAATCGGGTACAAAGCTTTGGCTAAGACATGTAGTTGTTCCAGGTATAACAGATAGTGAAGAGCATATCCGCAGCATGAAAAAAATCATGATGAGATTTGATAATGTAGAAAAGATAGAGTTGCTTCCATATCATACCCTTGGTGTCAATAAATATGAAGCCATGGGAATTCCTTATAAATTAAAAGGAGTTCCGCCTATGTGCAAGGACAGAACCAAAGAATTGGAAAACATAATGGGACGAGGGGACAGGCACCTTGTCCCATATTGCCCGGTATGCTAGCTTAAGTGCTGTAGCAAGGTGGTTGATATTGACATAAAAGTATCCTATAATATATATTACTTTACCAAACATTATGATAGGAGTATAGACATGAGTTTTACAGAGGCAATTTCTAGATTTATAGTAGGCGGAAGCCTTGTTTTAATAGTGAGCTTGCTTGGAAAATTGAAAAATCCTTATATTTCGGGACTGGTGGTTTTATTTCCGGTAGTAACGCTTGTAGGATATTATTTCCTGTCGCTTTCAGTTACCGGGCAGGCATTGCAAAGAGTAGTTTTGGTCAGTTTATTCGCCGTACCTACCACGATAGCTTTTTTGACAATGGTTTATTTTACTATCGCCAAAATGCCGGCCTGGAAATCCCTATCTCTTGGCTTGTTGGCTTGGCTCGCAGCAGCATTAGTATTGATATTATTGGATAAATGGTTTTTCCATATCATGTTCAATGGCAAATAAAGAGGGAGTCGATGTCTATGGGCGAACTCATCCTTACAAATGAACAGGCCCGCCGCTTTATGCTGTTAAAGCATGGGCTGATGGG
>DPSW01000491.1 GCA_003527145.1 Clostridiaceae bacterium
ATAAATGCAGACTAAATAACTTCCCTATCCGCAGCCGGCATCATGGCCGGCTGCGGATAAATCCTAATAAGCGTTTAGCCCAAGGAGGTAGATAAAAGAGAGGTGTTTTCATGAAGAAAAGATTGATCTATATAATTCTTATACTATCCATAATGATGTACACATTAGGCCGCGNNCCAGCGAAGCCAATGCCTTTACCGCAGGCACCCTCAATATGGCTATAGGAGAGGGGGAGAACGGTTCAGGGCAGATCGACCTTGGAGGACTGGCGCCTGATAGGGTATTGGAGCAAAGGACAAAGATAGTAAATAAGGGGACATTGCCCTGCGAATTATATGGTATAAGATTTTCCCGGGACAGTATTGCCGGACTGACCGATTTGTCGGATGCTTTGAATTTTCATATCTATTTTACCCATGGCAAAGATAAAGATATAACTGCTTTAGACATTCCTGTATTTTACAATTATGTAGATACTATAAAAGAAGACCTCATAATTTTTTATCCAATAACAGTTGAATCAGAAGATGAAATAACCATGGTATTCAGGGCTGAACTGGATCTGATGCAGATAGAAGAAAGACATCGCGATGCAGAAGATAGCCTGCTGGAATTTGAAATATTGGCATCTCAATTGGGTACTCCTCTTGGGGAGCTATCGGAGCGCTATGTGCTTTTAGAAGGAGATAAAGTTGTGCAGGAGGCGCTGAATGGCCTGGATGACTCAGATGTGCTTGTAGTAGAGGAAGGGGAATACCAATGCGACAGACTGATTTTAGATGATAAAGAGAATATATCAATAGTCGGTATTGGAGAGGGAGATATACCGGAATTCAAGCATATAGAGGATAGCAATAATAGCAAGAAGAGCAATCCGGATCAATATTTCTTAAGTATTGAAAATTGCAGCGGCGTCATCATGAGAAATATATTCCTGGGCTATTATAAGGATAACAAAGCATTATCTGGTGAGGCTTCAACAAATGGAGCAAAGCTTAAAAAGCCTCTTTATATTGATGGTGACTATAATCAGGTTAATACTTATTTTTGCGGAGAATTTGAAGGAAAGGTTAATCAGGGACATATAGAGGTTATAGGGCGCAATAACATAATATTTATTGACGATAACCGATACAATCCACCTCGATCATAGATGAGAGAGAAGGTGATCAATTTTGTGGCGTAAGAAGGCCTATTTATTCTTATCGGTATTTATACTCATATTTTGCTCATTGGGATTTGCTACTGTCTCGGCAGATGAAGGAAATATAATAAATATTGACCTGACATCCGGCGGAAGCAGATCGGGAGCCCTATTTGGCGGCGGCATGCTGCTGGCTCCCGGCGTATCTCAAAACGGCATCATGAGGATAAACAATCAAACGGGGCAGACTGTAATTGTGAGAAGCTTAGCCTTGTCACAAAACGAGATAAGGGGAAAAGACGGAGCCATCATTGAGGATAAAGAAAACGAATACTATAAGGCTTTTGTAAATAATATTGAGTTTGATATAAAGGTCAAATTTGGTGGATTGATACCTTATAGAAAAACCATTACATTGGGACAATGGATGGAGACGGCGTTAGAATTGGGCATGGGAAGTACAAAGATTAAAAACGGCCAATCAGTGGATATCGACTTTACGGTGAAGATGCTGGGCGGGGCGGGAAATACAGCCCAGGGGATATCAGCCAAAGCTGATATTACGGCAGTATTGGCGGGAGATAAGGATGATGAAGAACCCGTAAAGCCTCCAAAGGACAAAGATGACGACGATGACGGCAGTGTCAGAACGGCGGCGGCAGCAAAGGCGCCTGAAAAGCCAAAGCATATTCATATCTTTAGCGATATAGACGGTCACTGGGCTGAGGATTATATTCATAAATTAGGCTGTGACTTAGGGTATGTGAACGGCTATGGAGACGGAGCCTTCAGGCCGGATAGAAATATTGCAAGGGCTGAGGCGGCAAAGATCATTGTCAATGTGAAGAAGCTGAAGCCGGAGGAGGGCAAAGCCGGGTATAAGGATAGATTGTTCTTTGCTAATTGGGCAAAGCCTTATATCTATACGGCTACTAAACATGGCATAGCAAAGGGCTATCCTGACGGACAATTCAAACCCAAGAAGGAGATCACCAGGGACGAGGCTGTAGCTATGATAATAAGGGCTTTTTATGATGATAAAGAAGAAGCTGCAAGCATCCTCTCAGGAGTTTTTAACGATGAGAAAACCTTTCCGATGTGGAGCAAAGGATACCTGGCCAAGGCATACAAGGAAGGGATAATCAACGGTTATCCTGACGGAAGCTTTAAACCGCTCGGTAAAATAACGAGGGCTGAATTTGTATCCATTATCGTAAGATATTTAGATAAAGAGTAATACGGGGAGGGAGATTGTATGAAAGTAAGCAAAAAAGCTTTAAATATTCTTGGAGTTGCTTTGGTATATACTGTGACATCTTCCTTTGTAGCATTGATGCCCCAAGATTTGATAGCTACAAAATCATATTTCAATGTAAGCGGGCGTGTAAATGCTGCAATAAACACTTTAAAATCAGATAAAATTATTTATGTGGATGCAGAAAGCTTCGATGCAAAGAAATGGATACAAACCGGTGCTGCAAATATATATATCATTAATGCCAGGGATGATGGGAAGCCAATTGTAGTATATTTTGAAATAATAGGCAATCTCAGAAATTTGATAGGGGGAATAAGCCCTATAAAAGTATATCCTGGAGATAAGGGTGAAGAGCTTGTGATGCCCATAAGGGATATCAGCATGTTTGAGCTTAGGGATAATACTTTTTCCGGCACTATTAAGGTAAGAGCATTCAATGATTATATAAATGATTTTGAAATAGAGATTCCAGAGGTAGAGGGCAATGATATTCTATCTATGAGGAGAGACCAATGGCCGTACGGCGGCGGTGAAACCTCTCTTATGAGCATGCAGACAGATGGTGCGATGGCTATTGATATTTTAGGCAAGTATAACATCAATACCTATAAGGATATGGCTAAGTTCATTAATGACTTTGAGATATTGGAGGAAAAGTTTAATGATCTGCAAAAGTCATACGATGCTTTGCTTGCAGAGAAAGAAGAATTGATCAAGGAAAAGGAAGAGCTTATGAGAAACAATGAGGCTCTATCCAATGATAAGGAACAGCTTCTTGGAGAAATTGACAGGATCAAAAATGAAAAGGATCAGCTGGCCCGGGATTATGAGTCATTGAGTAAAGACGCTGAGAGGCTCAGGAACCATACTTGCCCGAGTCCGTCAACGGGAGGTTCACCGATACCGGCCCAGCCGCCGGCGCCTGCAGAACCAATACCGACGGACCCTGTACCAACGGATCCTGTACCCGGCGACCCGACACCTGAAGAGCCTACACCCACCGAGCCTGCTCCAAGTGACCCGGAACCGACAGAGCCGCCGGCACCTTCAGAACCGGCGCCTGCCGATCCAGCTCCCGGTGATCCGGCACCGGCTGAACCAGCACCGGCTGAGCCAGAGCCCGCAGATCCGGGCGGNNCCAGATATAATAGATAACGGAAGCAAGGATGATGATGATGCGGGCGAAGTGATGCCGGAGGATGCCGGAAATGACAATGTTCCGCCCGATGATGGCGGAGCGAAGCCAGATGGAGATAATGTATCAAGTGCAATAAAGGACATGGCGGATAAGCTGAAAAACTATATATGATAATTTTAAATATAATCACTCTCGGCGGAGTGATTATATTTATTTTTACCCTATAGGAAACCGCCATTAAATATCTTTTCATACACATTTCATTATTATATAATGAGGTATAGGGGCTGGGGCCTCAATACGAAATAAATGAGGTGATATTGCTATGATACTTATAAAAAACGGCAAAATACTTACAATGGCCGGCAAGGATTATGATATGGGAAGCGTGCTTATAGATAACGGCAAGATAATAGCTGTGGGCAAATCTGTAGAAGCACCGGAAGATGCCTTGGTAATGGATGCAGAGGGCAAAATAGTAATGCCCGGTATGATAGATGCTCACTGCCATCTGGGAATGTGGGAAGATTCCATAGGCTTTGAGGGGGCAGACGGCAATGAAATGACAGACCCTGTTACACCCCAGCTTAGAGCTATAGACTCTATAAATCCTATGGACAGAACCTTTGAAGAAGCGCGGGAAGGCGGCATAACTACGGTATGCACCGGCCCGGGCAGCGCCAATGTAATAGGCGGCACATTTGCGATCATTAAGACCTATGGTAAAAGAATCGATGATATGATAGTCAAAGAACCTGCAGCCATGAAGATTGCCTTTGGGGAAAATCCTAAAAGGGTTTATTCTGAAAGGAAGCAGTCCCCGTCAACCAGGATGGCTACCGCAGCCATATTGAGAGAACAGCTTATGAAAGCCAAAGCCTACAAGGAAAAGCTGGAAAAGGCCAAGGAGGATACGGATAAGAAGCCGGAGCTGGACATAAAGATGGAGGCATTGCAGAAGGTCATCAATAAGGAAATACCCTTGAAAGCCCATGCTCACAGAGCGGATGACATATTCACAGCCATAAGGATTGCAAAGGAGTTTGATGTGGATATCACATTAGATCATTGCACGGAAGGCCATCTCATAGCTGATGAACTGGCCAAGGAAGGGAAATATGTGATAAGCGGACCCCACCTGACGGAAAGATCAAAGCACGAATTAAAGAACAAAACCTTTGAATCTCCTGTGGCGCTTTGGAAGGCAGGAGTTAAGTTCTGCATAATGACGGATCATCCTGTTATACCGATCCAGCATTTGCCTATCTGCGCCGGTTTTGTTGCCAAAGAAGGCCTGGATGAAATGGAAGCTTTGAAAGCCATCACAATCTATCCTGCCGAGATACTTGGCATAGCTGACAGGGTGGGCAGCATCGAAGTTGGAAAGGATGCGGATATCGCTATATTTGATGGGCATCCCTTCAATACAACCGCCAAAACGGAAGCAGTGCTGATAGACGGACAAGTTGTTTATCGAAGGTGATATATAAGCTGTTAGGTCATCGCATGGTAGGAAGCCTGTTCATAGATTTCTTCAATGTCGGCATAATTACGACATTTATGAATTTTGTAAAATAAAAATTTTGTAAAAAAACATTGACGCAAAATTAACATTGTAATATAATATAAATGAAAATTGAATATTTTCTAATCTTCAGGGACGGGTGCAATTCCCTACCGGCGGTACAGCCCGCGAGCCGAATGGCAGATCCGGTTAGATTCCGGAGCCGACAGTAAAGTCTGGATGGAAGAAGGTTTATTTTTATTGGTATTGTATGAAATGAGTCCCTGATGTAATCGGGGACTTTTTTTGATGGGAACGGAGAGCATGGATTAATGCTGGAACATTTTCTGATCCTATATATAAACAGGAATTTTGTGAAGAAACTTAGAGTAAGCAAGTTTACCCCGTTCTACCGTACCTAAGCCTTCAGTTTTTATTAACTGCAGGCAAGGCACGCTACGAACCCGATTGACATTTCTAACATTCAGTCGGAGATAAACTCCACCTGAATGAAGAACTGCCTTACTTAGTCTTAGGTTCGTAGCTCTCATTCCTGTATGATATAGCATTAGAAAAATACCTTCCGTGTTTTTTAGTGAAATTCAGTGTCCCTCAGTGGTCCCCCAAAAGTCCCAAAAGGAATACATTCACCCTGAGCTCTGAGCTCTATTATAAGGAGGCAAAAAAATGAGAAACTCAAAACTTCAGTTGGTAACAAAAATAGGTATTCTATCCGCATTGGCATTCCTCTTGTACTTAATTGAATTTCCTCTTCCTTTATTTCCGCCGTTTTTAAAGATTGATTTAGGGGATTTGCCCGCTATTATTGGTGCTTTTGCTCTTGGACCATGGGTAGGAGTCATGATAGAGCTTATAAAGAATATACTTCATCTGGTTGTCCGTTCATCAACAGGCGGAATCGGAGAAGTAGGAAATTTCCTTACAGGCTCAGCTTATGTGTTGGTTGCGGCATCGATGTACTTTAGAAATAAAAGCAGGAAGACTGCTATATTAGGCTTGACCATAGGTACAATAATTATGGCGGCAGCCATGTGCTTTTTCAACTTCTTTATTTTGATACCGGCTTTCACCAACAGCCCGGTTTCTATGGATAATATACCTCTTATACTTACGGCTATACTGCCTTTTAATTTGATAAAAGGTGTAGTTTTATCCATAGTCACCTTGATGCTCTACAAGAGCTTATCCCCTATACTTCATGCTGATGTTTATAACGAAGTGGCAGATAAAAGAGCCAGATAAGGTATACTTTTAGCAAAAAATGAAATATAATAATTAAAATGAAAAAAATATCCGGAGCAAAGCATCTTGCTCCGGTATTTGCATTGTGCTGGAGGTTATTATGCTTAGTATTATTTCTAAAAATGCAGAAGATACATATAAATTAGGAGAAAGATTGGGCAGATTGCTTTTCCCCGGCAGCATAGTCTGCCTTACGGGGGACTTAGGAGCAGGCAAGACAGCTTTTGCTCAAGGCATAGGAAAAGGCCTGGGAGTATCGGAGCATGTTATAAGCCCAACCTATACAATCATTAATGAATACACTTCCGGAAGGATTCCCCTTTATCATTTTGATGTATATAGATTAGGAAGCTCCGACGAGATGTATGAATTGGGCTGCGATGAGTATCTATATGGGGACGGGGCGACGGTGCTGGAGTGGGCGGATAGTGTGGAGGATGTGATACCGGCCCAGCGGCTCTGGATAACCATTAGAAAGCTGGAAAATCAAGACCAGCGGGAAATAAGGATGGAAGCTTCAGGTTTGGCTTATGAAAACCTATTGAAGGAGATGGAGAAGGATGAGAATATTAGCTATTGATACATCTACGGCAGCGGCGTCTTCAGCCCTTATAGAGGATGGAAGGCTGCTGTGCGAGTTTATGATAAACGATGGCAAAAAGCATTCGGAGAAGCTGATCAATATCATGAATACTGCTTTGGAAAGCAGCGGCATAGAGGTCCGGGATATAGATGCCTTTGCTTGCTCAACAGGCCCGGGTTCATTTACGGGACTCAGGATAGGAGCAGCGGCTGTAAAGGCTTTGGGCCAGGCACTGGACAAACCGGTAATAGCCGTTCCTACTTTGGATGCATTGGCTTATAATGTCTTTCCGCGCAGAGGATTGATATGTCCGATGCTGGATGCCCAAAGAAATATGGTATATGCGGTTCNNNNGAAAGGCTTGAGGATTTTGGAGAGGATATAATCCTGCTTGGAGATGCCATGCCTATTTTTGGAGAAAAGCTGAAAAATGCTCTTCCAAACGCTGTTGAAGCTCATTCCGGTGCTTTATATCCGAGAGCTTCTTCAGTGGCAATATTGGCAGAAGAGCTGTATAAAGCAGGAGAAGCCTTGAACTATAATGATCTCGAGCTTTATTNNTTATATAAGAAAATCTCAGGCGGAAGTGGAATACGACAAGAAGCAGAAGATTGAGATAGCACCGATGACAGGAGAAGATATTCAGGCTGTATATGATGTTGAATGCTTGAGCTTTGCAGCTCCATGGTCTTTAGATTCCTTCACATCAGAGATTTACAGCAATAATATGGCAAAATATATGGTGGCCAGAGTAGGGGAAGAGATAGTAGGCTACGGAGGAATGTGGATCATATTGGATGAAGGACACATAACCAATATAGCCGTGCATCCGGAGCACAGGGGCAAAGGCATAGGAGATGCATTGGTGCAGGCTATCATAAAAATAGCCGTTGAAAACGGCGTAAAGAGGATGACACTGGAGGTAAGACCTTCAAATTGGGCTGCCCTAAATCTATATAAAAAATATGGTTTTAAAGAAGCCGGAGTAAGGAAGGGCTATTATGAAGACACCGGAGAGGATGCGGTTATAATGTGGCTGGAGTTATCTTAGAACTCAGGGCTCAGAGCTCAGAATTAAGCCGTTGGCCTCTAGCCGCTGGCTTCTGGCATTAGGGTAT